>NZ_JACJEY010000049.1:0-36096 GCF_014164295.1 Pseudoalteromonas sp. SG43-7 | reverse complement strand
TTGTTGCCGGCACTTTGGTAATTGATATTGCCGTTGTTAGTTTGTTGTTTGAGTTCATTTTTAACATCAATAAATTGATTGTTCTTTATCACAAACTGTACATTGTTTTGCTCGGTTTCTAGGCATAAATCGCGCCCGGCGTGTAAGTTTATCGTCCCAAGTTGGCTGATCCATTCGATAAATTGGCGGCCTGATTGTTTAGCATTTAACTCAAAGTAATGTTCACTGGCGAGAGTTTGTAAAATGACTTTTGGCTCATTGTCGTCATCATCAAATAGTAGTTCGTTGTGGGCTGCGGTTAATAATCGGTTATGCGTTGGATTGGCGGCGGTTACAACGCTTGGTTGATCGCTATTTAGTGCAAAGCCCATAATGTAGGCGTGATTAGGGTCGTTGTTAATACAGCCTATTAGTACCTCTGAACCACCGACGAGTGGAAAGTGCCATCCAGTGGCCTGAGGTTGGTTTTGGCATGCATACAGCGCTAACTTTTGCAAGGCAGGGCTTGACTGCGTTAGTGGTCTGGCATTTTTGTCAAAATCAACGCGGGCTCGATATTGCCCGTTGTCATCAATAAATGCATTGCCGGTCAGTGATTCTACTTTCGCAGGAAATACCATCGGTTTTGCTTGATGGGGAATAGGGAGTGGCTTAAATGGCGTTCCTCGTTCAATGAATTGCGCTTTACAACTGTATTTAGAGAGCCCTTCATGGCTACTTTCGTCACTTGGTTGCTCGCTGAAGTGCTCGACTGCGATACAGAGTAAGTCACCACTGCTACCAATGCCGGTGTTATCACTTAATGAAATCGAACATCCCGCAAATAAATCACATACGTTACCGGTTAAGCTAATAACTTTATTTAAACTTGCGAGTGCACTACTAAAATTTTGTGCTTGATTAGTTGCGGCGGATTGCGATAACGCGCAGGGTTCAAAGAATGATTGGCTATTGCTGGCAACGGTATTAAATTGCCCATAGGCTGCACTGTTTGCAGTATTGTTATAAATAGACTCAGTAAGTTGAGCATGCATAAAGCCAACAAATTGCTCTCTGTGTTGGTTATTCATTCCAGCGCTACTGGTAACTTCTAAAACGCCGCGCTCAAGGTAGGAACTATTTAAATTACTGTCGCTTATCACCAGTATTTCAGCCGAGTCCTTGCTTTCAAACCAATAAAATAAACCATAGGAAGCCAGTAAACGATGAAAAAACTGCCAATTACTTTCCATTGCTTGTACACACTGAGACATATCAGCAAACGGTTGGGTAACTCTGAAATCTACTTGACCTTGAGAGTATCCGGCTTGTGATGCTAGGTAGTGTAAAACATCTTTTAAATTAACGCCGATAAATACTTTGCTATCTGAGGTGTTTTTTAGCGTACTCAATCGATCTTTTATGACGATATGATAGCGACGCTTGTTGTTGAATAACCCAAGATCGGTGCTTTGTGTTATGAGACCTGCTTGGTGGCGATAGTAATTGTCTTTATTTACAAATGTAATTAAGGCCGACTGTAATAGTAAATCGTTTAAAGGCTCATCAGTGAGGGTGTCGAAAATCAGGTCAAACTCAAAGCTTTTATTTAAGCGTTCAATCCCTTTTACCTGAGTTACGTTCATTGTTTTGTCATTAATATCTAACAATAATCGTGATTGAGACATTTCCTTGTCCTTTGGCTACCTTGGTCGATAATGCGTGTAAAAATACACATTACTCTAACGATAATCAATAAAATATTTGTAATTAACGATATTTAGAGTATATGTAAATAGGTTCATAATATGTTCATTTTTAAAATTATATGGTGTTGTTGTTTTTGTTTGGAACAACTTTATTTGATAAATAGTTGTGTTTTTGCACTGGATTCAGTTGACATTTTAACAACTATGTTTGTATCATGCGCTAATTCTAAGGACTGAAGAATTACCGCGTTAGTGCACCTTTAAGCTGACTAAGTTAAATCAAGGATGATGAAATGAGAAAAAAAGATTTTATAAATCAGGTTGATAGCCTTTACTCCTTGGCTTGGTCTCTAACCTGCAACATCTCCTCTTTACTAGATCAAACAGGTATTCCTGCGCATCGTGTTTTTTCTGAATCCGTTATAGATCAGTTTTTCTTCTTTTTGAATAATCCTCCAAAGAACGATGGAAACATTATTTTAATTAATGAAAATATATCTAGTTATATTCAAGAGTTAATAGTTTTAAATTCTAAATTAATATCTTCAATCGATCATGTTGTCATCAAGTCTCTAGCTGTTGAAAATCAAGAAAATAAAAGTTCAGGCTTTTTTTCTAGAATTTTAAATGGCAATCGCTGGTCCGATTGTGCGTCAGTGCGTTTTAATAGGGTTATTTGCCCTGTTTATGAAGAGATCCTTTGTAAAAACTGAATAATCAATTTTAAAATATCTAATGAGGTATTAAATGCGTTTTGCAATAAATAAAGTAATCTTAGCTGTGCTGTTAATGTCACTCACTGCGTGCATGAGCACTAATGTAGAGTTAGACATTACAGCAACAGATAATTTAAATTTAAATCAGTTTGATGAAGCACTTCCAGTGGTTCTCAGAGTGTATCAATTGTCTGATATTCAGAGCTTTAAAACAGCAACGTTTGAAGAACTTTGGAAGTCAGATAAATCAGTATTAGCAAATTCATTGATCACGTTAGAAGAACGCACTATTAATCCTGCTGAAAAAACAACGATCGCTTTTGAACAAGCTGAAAATGCTCGTTTTGTGGCAATTGTTGCGTTATTTAGAGATCGCCAAGGAGATAAATGGAAAACGTATTATCAACTAGGTGATGGTCCGGTTAAATTATCGACTGCATTAGATGTGCTGATCACAAATAATGAAGTGCAGTTGCCTGACGTGGATGAGGCACAGTAATGAGTACTAAAGCCCCCGTAAAACCCGTCTGGGCTGAAGGTGTATTATTAGCACAACACCATTTTCAGTTATTTGATGAGTATCATGAGCAAAATCAAATTGTAAGACAGCGACTTATTTCTCCATTGGTGTTTGGTATCCAGCATCTTGCAATTGATGAGTCAGCGTTATCGCGTGGGCTATTAAAAATTACTAGCTTCAAATTGTTACTTGAAAATGGTCGATTACTTGATTTTGATCGCCAACAACATGACGAATTAAAGCTGGAATTAGATCCTAACCTAGATGAAGTGATTATTTACATCGCGATTGCTGCCAATAAAATCGTTAGTAATATTGAGGGTTATGCAACAACCGGTCAGCTCAGTGCCTATCATGCAGACTATATTGAATTAAATGATGATCATGATGCTGCACGTAATCGTGAAGTGCTGATAGCGCACCCTAAATTTATATTATTAACAGATAGTGATGTAAAAACTTATTTTGATACTTTAGCGTGTTTGAAAATAGTCCGCGCAGAAGACGGCTCTTTTGTTGTTAATAAACACTTTGTACCACCACTGTTAAATATCAGTGCTTCGGTATATTTAACTGAGCTATTAAATCGCACCGCAAATTTAGTGAATGCGAAAGTCAATGTGTTGCTTAGTCGCAGGAAAAACTTTGGTTCAGTGACTGACTTTGGTCCAAACGAGATGAATAGCTTTTTATTACTTAATGCGATGGCACCTTCAGCAAAGCGGTTGGATCATTTAAAAAGTTTGTCATTAGTTCATCCAGAGCGTTTGTACTGTGAATTGGTTGATTTGATCAGCTCTGTATCGATGTTTGAACACAGTGATTTAGTAAACCAAGTCCCTCCTTATCAGCATAAACAACTCAGCCATGTATTTGGTAAGTTAGATGAGTTGCTAACTAAGCTACTTGAAGGTGTTGTGCCTAAGAAAATGGCTGGCCTTAAACTTGAAAAAGTTTCCAATGCTATTCATCAGGTTGCGACTATTGACTCAGCAATTTTTGAGCATAACGACTTTTATCTAGCGGTTTATTTTGAAGCTGAGGATACCAAGTGGATTGAAACATTTAGCGACCAAGTTAAAGTTGGCGCAACTGAAAAACTCGATATTATGATTTCATCAGCCCTTGCAGGTGTTCAGCTAACTCACTGCCAACGGCCGCCAAATAAATTAGCAATAAAGAGTGGATATGAATATTTCCGTCTTGAATCACATGGTTACATTTGGCAGCAAATAATCGAAGAGCAGTCGTTAAGTTTATTTATTCCATTTGGTTTGCAAGCTGCGCAAATCGAAATAGTTACTGTCGCACGCAATTAAGTTAGGTGAAATGATGCAACAACAATCACAACAACAAGATTTAATCGCCTGTATATCACCGGTTATAAATGCGTTATCGCCATTAAAGCTCAAGCAATCAACCGATCTTGAGCTGAACGATTTTCGTGATCAGTTATTAAATAGTTTTGATGAGTTTGAGCGTAATTGTTATGCCCAACAAGTGACGACTAGTGTGATGCAAGAAGTAAAATTTGCTCTTACTGCAATGTGTGATGAGTTTGTAATGAGCTCCGGAGCGCATTTTCGTATGGACTGGATGTCACGACCGCTGCAGTTAGAGTTTTTTGGCAATAACCGTGCAGGTGAAGAGTTTTTTGAGCGTTTAGCGACTTTGCGTACTGGCGGTGAAAATAAATTTGCGGCGTTAGAAGTGTACTATATTTGTTTGCAATTGGGTTTTGAAGGTATCTATAAAGTTAAAGGAATAGAACAGCTTAAAGCTTTGATAGTTGACATTCGTGCACAAATTGAAGATGTCAAAGGCACGCCTAATGCACTGCTTTCTGATAATGGCGTACCTGCTGAAGGGTTTGCTATGAAAGTCGGTCGTAATGTCCCTTATTGGGTTATTCTGTCGATTTGTTTAGGCTCAATCGCTTCCCTATTTGCAGGCTTTCATTTTGTGATCAACAAGCAGGCTACACAGAGTACGCAAACCATAAGTAATCAGGTGGAAGTACTCACTCAATTGAATAAAACCAACGAGACACGATAAGGCAATACCATGCAAGGAAGAGTAAATAAAAGTGGCCTAGTGCATTTTTTACTGGGCTTAGTGTCATCTCGCGCCACAGGACAGTTGATCGGTCTAATTGCAGTGCTGAGCATTGTTTGGTTTGCTGGGCGCATGGTGGGCTTAGACACGACTGATAAAAAGCTGATTGCTATGGGAGCAGTTACGGCGGTATTCATTTTATTTATTTTTACTCGTTGGTTATGGACTAAGCGTTCTGGCGATAAGTTAGCTTCTGAACTTGCAAATCACAATGCGGGCTCAAGTGCTGAGCTTGATGAAATAAAAGAAAAAATGCAAGAAGCGTTAGGCTCATTAAAAGCATCGCACTTAGGCGCTGGCTATCGTGGTAATACGGCTCTTTATGCACTACCTTGGTATATGATCATTGGTCCATCAGCGACCGGTAAAAGTACTTTATTTGCTAACTCTGGATTACATTTTCCGTATTCAAACTCTAGCGAACTGCATATTCAAGGTTTTGGTGGCACACGTAACTGTGATTGGTGGTTTTCAGATCAAGCGATCTTAATTGACACCGCAGGACGTTACACAACTGAGCAATCAGAAAACAAAGAGTGGTTATCATTTTTAAATTTACTGAAAAAGTACCGTCCAAAATTACCTATCAATGGCGTAATGGTCGCAATTAGTGTGGCTGATGTTTTAACCTCTGACAGTGAAGAAATTCGCCAGCATGTAAAGTTAGTCCGTGAACGTATTGAAGAGTTGATCACGCAACTAGGTGTTATTTTCCCTGTTTATATCACTTTCACAAAAACCGATTTAATTAGTGGCTTTGAACCTTTTTTTAATGACTTATCTGAAAAAGAGCGCGAGCAAGTGTGGGGCGCATATTTACTTGATATTAGTGAAGACCAAAAAACCGATCCGGCTGAAATGTTCGAGCTCAGAATGGATGAATTATACGAACGTTTGTGCCAGCAACGTTTAAGTAAAGTGGCCCGTGAACGAAATGAGCATCGTAAACAGTTGATCCTTGATTTTCCTAATCAGTTTAAATCGGCCTCAACAAAACTAACCGAATTTGTAAACTTGCTATTTAAAGCGAATCCGTACCAAGAAGTTCCTTGGTTTGCAGGCGTGTATTTTACCTCAGGTACACAAGAGGGCACACCAATTGAGCGAATCACCAACGGTGTACGCGATCAATTTGGCGCGGTTGTGGTTGAACAAAAACAAGAAACAATCACCCAAAGCTATTTTATTAATCGCGTTTTTAATGATGTTGTTTTTAAACTACAAGATTTAACTCGGGGTAATCGTAAAAAGCGCTTAGTAGGTCGTTGGTTAAAAGGTTTAACTGTAACCACGGGGCTTGCCTCAATAGCGGCGATTACAGCGTTATTGATTACCTCATACACCAGTAATCAGTTATTGCTTAACCAAGGCGAAGCACGCGTGAAAGCGGTGGTTGAAGTTAATGTAAATAAGGCGAAGGCGGATCAAAAGCTAGCTGCAACACTTGCATTATTTGAGCATTATCAGGAGCTTGTAAGTTATGAAAAAAGCTTACCTTGGTATTTTATTTTTGGTATTTACGAAGGTGACGAAACAACTCAAAGTGTCGCGAATGTATTATTTAACCAGTTAAACCAATTGATCACACTTCCTGCTGAAAAACAGGTGTTAGCACAATTAAAACAGTATGAAAGCCGTTGGAACTCTGATGAGCCGGAGTCACGCGTAGGTATTCGACAACCTTATTACGAAGCACTTAAATTACATTTAATGCTAAGCACACACCCCGAACATAAAAATGATGAATTTGCTAAACAGCAGCTACTTAGTTTTATTAGTAATCACTTTAATATTGATTTAACAGCGCAACAAGATACACCCATTTATAGTCAATTAACTGCATTGTTAGATGTGTACTTAGCTAATTTAGGTACTGATCTAGAGCATCCTGGGAAGATTAATTTTTGGCAAGCAAATGAAACCGCAATTTATACTGCGCGCGAAAGTTTAAATACTCAACCTGAAGCTGAGCCTCTGTATAAGCAAGTGATAACAAGCTTTGCTGAGCGCAAAAAAGCATTACAGCTTAATCAGTTTATGTCGGCTAATAACCGTGATGTATTAAAAAGTAGCTATGCAATTCCTTATGTATATACCAATGCTGGTTGGCAAGAATATGTATATCCTGAAATTAAACGTATTTCACGGTTAGTGTTCTCAGGCGATTGGGTTATGGGCACCAGTAATGACGAAGGGCAAAATGCTGTAGATGAAGCACAAGCTGAGTCGTTAGCCAAAGCAATGCGTGCTTATTACTTTAAGGATTACGGTAATACTTGGTTCGAATTCTTAAATAGTATTCAAGTCCCAGCGTTTAGAGACTTAAACGATGCAAGTATTGATTTTGCTCGCCTTTCATCAAACGATGGCCCATTGATAGATTTAATGATGCTGGTGAACAATAACATAATGGTTGCTGACGAACCTTCAGCCGTTACCGCGAATAATGACAAAATTGCGACCTTAGTTGCCGGTGCTGCCGACGTTGCGCAGAAAAAAGCAGCAAAAGGAAAGCTAGCTAAACAAGCTATGAACAGCCCTGATTTTTCACAAATGAGTACGGTTAGAGCGCCAGAGCTGGAATCTCGCTTTGCTGATTTACGCCGTTTTACACAAAACGATGATAATAAGCGCAGTTCTGATTACATGGGCCAGTACATTAGTTCATTAAGCAGCATCCACTCAGACATAAAAGCGATGGCGGCGAGTAATGAAGATGATGGCCAAGCTATGATTTTTGTCCAAGATTTACTCTCAGGTAATAATCAAACCAATGCTTTGCAGTCTTCATGGATCATCATTGAAAGCCAAACACGTGCTTTAGACCCACAAACAAAAGAAACGTTGGATACTCTTTTCAAAGCGCCTTTACAAGCGGGTATAGCCACAATTATGGCCAAAGCACGAAGCCAGTTAAATGAAGAGTGGGAAAACCAAGTTTATACAATGTACAGCAACAGCATCGCAGGAAAGTACCCATTTAACCTAAATGGACCTGATGCCGCGATTGCTGATGTGTCGGAGTTTTTAAACACTGAGTCGGGCATATTATGGAACTTTACTAACACTCAACTGAAACCTTTTATGAAAGTACGTCGTGGCGTATGGGAAGAAAAACAGTGGAATGGTGTTGGTATTGGCTTTAGTAAAGAATTACTCGATGGTTTAACAAAAGCAAATAAAGTAACACGTTCACTATTTACTAGTGGCGCAGATTCTGCGGGCTTTAATTTTCAGATGATGCCAGTACCACAAAGAGGCATTCGTGAAACTTATTTAGGCTTTTCAGAGCAAGGTTATCGCTATCGTAATGAGCCGGAGGAGTGGCGTAACTTTTCTTGGCCTGGTCGTGGTGCTGCAGAAAAAGCGATTCTTTATGGTTTAGATAATAAAGGCAATCGAATTTCGATTGAGCAAGATGGTCCGTGGGCGCTACTTAAAGTGCTTAATAATGCTAATGTAAAATGGATAAAAGGCACTGAGTTCTTAGCTACATGGGAACTAACCGATAAGTCAGAACAGCAATTAACAGTACAGTTTTCCTTAAAATCAGGGCGTAATAGCGGTATTTTCTCAAAATATATGCTGACTTCGTTTGCTTTACCGAACTCGTTGTTTTCGAAATCGCCGCAATATGCGCAGTCGAATAATAATTCGGTACAGTAGGGGCGGATATGTTTAATTTATTTTCTAAAAAGAAATCGCCGTTACTAGTAAAACAGTTTTCTTACGGTTATATGGGGAAAACACCAGTACGACCTGATTTTGTGAAGTTAAATATTTCATCGCGTGAATCAGTGGCATTTGATCATTGGTTACAAGAAGGATTTGCTCACCTTAATCGTGGTCGAAAGGCGAATAATGTTGCTGTACTTAATGGTGTTAAATCGTTGTTTTTTGTATCTGGGAACAGTGAAGACAGTAGTTTGCTTGGTATTTTACAACCAAGTAAAGATAGTAGTGGCCGTTTTTACCCTTTTAGCTCTTTTATACATAGCGGATTAGAAACTTATAAACGCCATCCAGCATTTTTGTTTTTATATGCTAGTCATGTGATTGAGCACTTAATTGGTGTGAATGATCGCATTAAAGAAGCGCCATCAATTGATGCGATGGCGGAACAAGCTCATGCTTATAACAAGGTTGCTGATGCGTTGAAGCAACAACCAAATTTAAATCAAGAGCTAGATAAACTGCGCATGATACCGATGAGTGTGCTGTGGCAGCATCTCCAGATGAATGATGTGCATAAGCGTGCTGTATTAATTGAAGAACTATCTGCAGTATTGAAGTCGATTGCAAATAGAGGCTGTCTACGCAGTCAATTTGGTATTCGTTTACCAATGCCACAGTTTAGTCATGAGAGCGCCTTGGTCGCTGGGTTTTGGCTGCATTTAATAGCATCTGTGGTTGCTGATCACAACTGGCAACCGTGGTTCTTTTATCAACTAGGATGTGAAGATCATGCGCCTAGTTTAACGGTGTTTTGTCGTCCTGTATCGGCATCCTATTTTAGCTCGATTTGGTTAAATGAAGACAAATCAACACAAATTATTGATTTGACGAATTTACCATTGAGCAAAGTGCCAAGTGACTACAGTATTAATTTTGCCGATATGGATAACGTAAGTGTATACGATGCACTAAGACGATGGTGTAAAGCATGAGTTTAAAGCAACCACATACTCACAATAGCTGGCAACTATGGCTGGATGAACTTGCTGCACCATTGCAAGGTTTGCCGTGTGGCGAAGATTTAAAATACGAAGAAACATTTAAAAGTCTCAAAGCATCTTCATCGGGTGTTGGTGAGGTTGATTTTAAAGTGATGTTTATTCAAGCAACTGACTTATTACAGAATAAGAGTAAAGATTTACGTATTGTTAGTTACTTATGCTTAGCTGCAACCAGTGAATTTGGGGTGCAGGGGTTAATTAGTTCAATCAAATTGTTTAATAAGATATTGGCTGATTTTAGCAACGACGTACACCCACTTAAAGAGCGCATGCGCAGTGCTGTAAATACCTGGTTTTTACAGCAACAAGAACGTCTAAAAGGGATTTCGCAAAGTCATTCGGCAACCGCAGAACAATGGGCTGAACTAGATGCGGTATTAACCGATTACAACCAACACTCAGTACCATTATTAGATAGTGAATCAGGTCCTTTATCTACTTTAAACGAGTGGACTGACGAGCAAATGAAACGCAACCCAGTTGCAAAGGCAGTCGAGCCGTCAGTTGTTAGTAAAGACGATACTGAACAAGCACCAAGCGACGGTACACCGGCAACAAATTCAACATCATCAGTGCACAGCTCTGTAAGTCAAGTTGCAAGTATTACGGTTGGTGATCTCAGCAGTGACACGGCTTATTTATCAGCTATTCGTGAATTACTGAATTTTGATAAAGAACAAAATAACATCGAGCGGGTGATTAAATTATCACGTGCTGCACGTTGGTCTGGGCTGAAAATACCGGCTAATGAAAATGGTAAAACACGCTTACCAGCACCAAGAGCTGCGGCTTTTGCACCGATTGAAAATGCACTTGCCAGTGAACAACCAGAGCAGGCACTCATGCTTGCTGAAGGCTTATTTATGGAAGGTGCGATGCAATTTAATCTCAACTTACAAATGTTGGTATTAAGTGCGTTAAAACAATTAAATAAAGGCAAGCTAAGTTACTGGCTTGAGCAGCAATTGATTAATTTAACTAGTCAGTTTCCGCTTTTAACTCATTTACAGTACGACGATGGCACAGGGTTATGCAGCCCAGCCAATAAAGAAACGTTACTTGAAATTAGCAATGCACAAACACCAGCAAGCAATAATTCGCAAGGCAATATTTTTGATGAACATTATAGCTTATTGGCTGATGAAGTAGTGCAAGGACAACTCAGTGCTGCGCTTAGCAAGGTTGAGCAATTAAGTACCCCTACCGGGTTTGACCAATCACAAAGCCAATTATTAAAAGCCAAGTTGTTACTTAAAGCGGAGCATTATGAACACGCTTTGGCAATTTTAACCGAATTACTTGAGCAAATTGAAACTTTTCAATTAGCGAAGTGGCAACAACATTTTTGCATGGAAGTATGGCGTTTTGCCAAACAATGTTACGCCAATCTGTCGTTGGCAGAAAGTGATGAAATGAGTTTAGCTGCTAAGCAAATTAGTCAGCGAATGATGGTAACCAATCCGGCTCAAGCAATAGCTTGGATTTAGTTACAAGAGCCTGACTAATGGGTCGAGGTTAATTGGAATTGATACAAACTGCAAAGGAAGAAACATGACAGATACATTTCAAAAAGAGATCCCAAGAGCTCGGATCAATATCTCTTTAGAGCTTGATACGGATGGCGCATCGCAAAAAAGCGAATTGCCACTAAAAATGCTGGTAATTGGTGATTACTCTAATGGTTTAAATACCCAAGACCTTGCTGAGCGTGAACGCGTAACAATCAATAAAAATAATATTGAGCAAGTGTTAAAAGATATGGCACCAAAGGCAAACTTTCAAGTTGCTAATAAGATCAAAGGCGATGGCGAGATCAACGTGAATTTACAGTTTGATTCGTTTAAATCGTTTGATCCAGAATCAGTTGCTTCACAGGTACCTGAGTTAAATAAAATGATGGCAATGCGTAACTTACTGCGTGACTTGAAATCGAATCTTTTGGATAACTCATCATTACGTAAAGAACTAGAGCGGGTATTACAAAACCAGCCAGAACTTGATGAGTTAAAAGCTAAGCTGGATGAAATTGCCCCGCTTGCTTCTGAAGACGAAAAACACCCAGTTACTGAATAAGGACGTTACCATGTCAATGCAAGAACAATTAAACGTTGCAGCTCATTCAATTGAGCAAGCTCCGGTATCAACCTACGAAAGCCTTTGTAACTTGGTCGATATTGCCCCAGTTGCAGATGAGATCAAATTAGACACTTTTCGTGATGCCAGCAACCTTGCTGAAACCCGTGCGAATGAGCGTTTAACAGCGGCAATCAATGTATTTTTAGATATGGCTGGCAGCAGCGGCCAAGAAGTTACGCGTATCGATAAGTTGTTGTTAGATGACTATATTGCGAAAGTTGATACGATTATCTCACAGCAGTTAGACCAGATTTTACATAATCCAAACTTCCAAAAAATGGAATCAGCTTGGCGTTCATTACGTTATTTAATTAATCGCACGCCAAACAATGCCAACATCAAAATCGAAATGCTCGACGTTGATAAAGAAACCCTGCGTGATGACTTTGAAGAAGCGCCTGATACCACGCAATCAGCATTGTACAAGCATGTTTATACCTCAGATTACGACACCCCAGGTGGCGAACCGGTATCGACTATGGTATCGAACTTTGAGTTTGATTGTTCAGCGCCAGATGTTTCATTACTACAAGAAATTTCACGCGTATCAGCTGCGGCGCACTGCCCATTTATGGGCAGCGTAGGACCTAAGTTTTTCTTGAAAGACTCACTTGATGAAGTATCTAAAATTCAAGATATTGGTTCGTACATGGAGCGTGCTGAATTTTTACGTTGGAAAAACTTCCGTGAATCAGAAGATTCACGCTATATCGGCCTAGCGTTCCCACGTTTCTTATTGCGCTTACCGTATGGTGAAACTAATCCACTGCGTAACTTTAACTACCAAGAAGATGTAAACAGTGAACACCATGAGCGCTATTTATGGGGTAACGCAACGTTTGCTTTTGCCGCCAATATTATTCGCAGTTTCCATGATAATGGTTGGGCAGTTAACATTCGTGGCCCACAGTCGGGCGGTAAAGTTGAGAATTTACCACTTCATTCATTCGAAGCAGGTAAAGGCTCAGAAACTAAGATCCCAACAGAAGTATTGATCTCAGAGACTAAAGAGCTTGAATTTGCTAACCAAGGGTTTATTCCACTTAGTTATTATAAAAATTCAGACTTTGCGTGTTTCTTCTCAGCTAATAGTGCGCAAAAGCCACAAGTGCTTGAAACGCCAGAAGCAACCTCAAACGCACGTATTAACTCGCGTTTACCGTATATCTTCTTAGTATCGCGCATTGCGCATTACTTAAAAGTGTTACAACGTGAAAACATAGGTTCTAGCAAACCACGCCACGAATTAGAGCAGCAGCTTAATGATTGGTTAGGTGCGTTAGTTACGAAAATGAACAACCCAGATGAGTCGTTAATTGCAACGCACCCATTAAAAGATGCCAAAGTGACTGTTGCTGAAATTCCGGGTAACCCTGGTTATTACCGCGTTAGTACTTACATAGTGCCGCATTTCCAAGTGGAAGGTATTGATGTGCGTTTGGCATTAGTAGGGCAGATGCCTGGCGAAAAATGAACTGCCAAGCCGCCGATGAAACGCATTTAACGCAGGCTTTTAAAGTGTAAATACGTCAATTTGGTGAGTAGCTGGTTGGTGTAAAAATGTAGATGGAAAAAATTGCCCCAAGTTGGTTGCATCCAACTTGGGGCATTAAAAGGAGTTTACAAATGAAGTGTCCAAATATTAGTGGATTGGAGTTTTCTAAAAAAAATCTAGAGTATTTAGATAAAGCTAGAGAGCTCACTAAACATACTGATCAACTTACAAAAGCGCTGAGCTTCGGTAGTCTAGCTGCAATTTTTGTAGGTAATGGGGCCTTGGTTGCACAATTTAATATATCTAATACAGATTTTGCCCTGATGGCTGAATCGTTATCCTCGGTGTCAAAAATTAAAAGATATGAATTACAAAAAATTTCATATAGTGCGTATAGAAATAGTAGTTCATATAAAGAGCGATAATTTTGGAAGGCGATGATAAATGGTTGTAAAAATGATTAAAATGGTCTGTTTACTCAGTTTGCTTTTGGCTTGTATAGCCAACGCAATAGCCAGTGATAATAAAGTGTTTTTTGCAAAGCAAAAGCTACAGGTAGCAACAATCGCATTTGAAAAGCAGATGGATAAATGTTTTTCAAATGCGAAGAAAATAAGCAGCACTGAATTACAAATCGATGGTATTAGCTTAGAAATGACAAAGACTGCTATTGATTATATGCATTATTCTGCGCTGAGTGCTTGTATGAAAATTCAGTACGAAAGCTATTTAAAAGCAGCTTATTTTTACAAAGCAGTTACGCCGAGCAAGGTGAAGAACGATATTGATAGTTTTGTTTCAAGTACTTGGGTATCTGAATTAGACGCAGAGTATAAGTTTAAGCAATTACCTAAAAGTGTACAGCAACATTTCGAAAAGTTAGCTGTTTTGCAAACTCCATTTGACGCGATGTCGCTAATACTAGAGTTAGATAATCCGTCTTTGTAAAAAATTGCCCCAAGTTGGTTGCATCCAACTTGGGACATGTTCCCCAGTGGCATGAAGCAGAGGGCTTTTTGGGGGGCATAAACATGGTTGTTTATGCCAATGCCAACTAACAGGAAACACTTCATTCTAAAAGGAGAATAATGAAATGGCAATTCCAGCGTATATGTGGTTAAAGGATGACCAAGGTAATGACATCAAAGGTTCTGTAACTGTTGCAGAGCGTGAAGGTTCAATTGAGATCCTACACTTTGATCATGAACTTCGCATTCCTACAGATAACGACACGGGTGAACTTACAGGTACACGTAAGCATGAACCGTTTGTAATTACTAAAGCGGTAGATGCAGCTACACCGTATCTGTATAAAGCGTGCTCGAACGGTCAAACACTTAAGCAACTTGAGCTTAAATGGTACCGTATCGATGACACAGGGACTGAGCGTGAGTATTTCTGCCACAAGTTGGAAGATGTAAAAATTACGTCAATCTCACCAACAATGCACAACGTAAAAGACTTAGACAAGGAGCGTTATCCGCACCTTGAAACAGTATGTTTACGTTATAAGCGCATTACTTGGACATACCTTGATGGCAACATCGAGTTCTCTGACTCTTGGACTGAAGGTCGATAAGTCGGAATTTTTAAAGGATATGCGCAAGCATATCCTTTTATCAGAGGTAAGTTCATGGCGTTATTCGATTTTTTAACTCAACCTGTCATTCGTAATGGACATCAAGGTTTTCAGACTGATGAGCAAAATAGTGTCTGTAACCATCTTAATGAGCTGCTTAATGCTCGCCGTGGGGTGTTAAAGCATTTGGCTGATTATGGTTTGCCCGATGTTGAAGATATTTACGAAGGTTTGCCTTATTCGCAACATACTTTGGCGTTTGAGGTTAAAAAATTGATTGAGAAATATGAGCCAAGAGTGCGTTATGCCAATGTTATTCCAATGGAAATACGTGAAGAAAATTGCGTGATCCGACTGGATATTCAAGCATTTCTAACCAGTGGCCAATGTATTAAGTTAAACACGCGGTTTGAATCAGGCGGTAAGGCTGATGTAATGCAGCACGCTAAAAATGGTGATTAATATTTCAATGAAAAGGATATTTTAATGCAGCAATATTTTGATGCTCAAATGCGTTTATTAACGCAGGCCGGTAAACAGTTTGCACAACATTATCCTGAGCATGCGGGCATGTTAAATATTGATGCCTTAAAAGATCGCGACCCGCATATCGAGCGTTTACTCGAAGGTATGGCGTATTTAACTGCGCACACACAAAAACGCTTGGATGAATCAGTACCAGAAGTGTCAGAGCAAGTGCTGCGTCAATTATGTCCTATTCTGCTTAGTTATTACCCTTCGAGTACGGTAGTGAAATTTAGCCCTAAGCTGGCAATGCAAAAGACTCACATGATTGAAAAGGGTCTCACATTAAAAGCAGATAATACGGTAGTTGATCATAAAAATATTACTTTTACCACCACGCATAATCTAACAGTAGCACCATTCGATGTTGAGCATGTGCGCTATCAAGAATCACATTTAGGTGCAGAGCTGCGCATTGGTTTACGTTTTGTATGCCAAGGTGAGCGTAAAAATTATGACTTATCAAACTTGCAGTTTTATTTACGCGGCGATACCCCGTTATGTAGCTCTTTATTTAAGCTGCTGCAAACGGCAGAGAAACATGCTGAACTTGATTTTGGCCCTGCGCATTTTGAGCATAATAAAAAGCTTAAAGTAAAAGGTTGCAGTGCCAGTTATTTAAATATTGATGGGGCTCTTTTACCGAGTGCTGAGCAAAGCCATCCAGGCTATGCATTATTATTAGATTACTTTAATGCCAAAGATCGTTTTTACTTTTTAACTTTTACAGGTTTGCAAGACGTTGAGTTTGCAGATCATATAGACCGCTTTGAAATAGTTTTTCGTGGCTCAAGTAAATTACCACCCGGACACCAATTATCCCGTGAAAACCTACTTATAAACTGCGTGCCTGCAATTAATTTATTTTCCCAAGCGGCAGAGCCAATCAGAATCGAACCCAATCGTACCGACTATATGATCACAGCAGATCAAAATCGTACCGATCATATTTTCAGTTACACCGTCGATTCGGTAATGGGGCGCAACTCGCTCAGTGGTAAAACCTATGATTATACACCTCGTTATCAAAGTGTATTTGAAGATGAGAAAAAGCTATTTACCGTATTAACTAAAGATGTAGGTGCAGCTGCGCCAACTCATTACTTACAGTTGCCTTTCAATCTAAATGATGAAAAAGAAACACTATCTGTTGATTTAACTGCTTTTAATGCAGGCTGGCCTCGGCAACTACTGCAAGAAGGTGATTTAAATATTGGCGGGCGCGATATGCCAAGTATTGCCGAGGTTGAGAATGTTATTAGGCCTACTAATTATTTACCGTGCCCAGATCAACCAAAACATTGGCAGCTGATCAGCTTACTTAATGTTAAGTTTTCCCAAATAACTCAAGTAACCGAGCTTAAACGTTTATTAGTGCTATTTGATTGGTCGCAAAAAGCTGAGAATCGCTTGCGTATTGAGAGCATTCAAAAAATAACGGCTACTCCGATCAGCCAAATAAAGCGTGGAATTTTTATTAAAGGCGTAGATGTATTAATTGATATCGATGAAAGTAAGTTTGTGTGCGATGCCGATCTTTATCATTTTTGTAATATGTTGCACCAATTCTTTTTAATGTACGCACCAATTAATGAAAGTGTGCAGACTCGCGTTAATGCTATTCCTAGCTATAAAACCTGGTGTTGGGATATTGAGCCGGGCAAGAGTTATCAATTATGAGTGTGCATGAACCAGCCATAAAGCATCCCGTTTGGGCTAAATTGCCCAAACCGATTGAGCAATTAATTGCTAAGCCTTGGCAGTTTAATTTATTTAAAGCGATGAGCTTAATTGAAAAGCATTGGGCAACGCCTCACGAACTTGACAAAGGCATTAGTGAGCGGGTGATGTTTAAGCCCTATAAAGAGCTTGGCTTTCCAGCAACCGATGTACGTGCGTGTAGCTTAGATAACCAAGGACGCGGGCGACTCAGTTTATCAACGTCATTCTTGGGTTTGTATGGTGTTGATGCGCCGATGCCACATTACCTGTTAGAGCAAGCAGCAAGTGATGACGAAAGTGGTGACAGGGTTCGGCAATTTTTAGATATGTTTAATCATATTTTATATTGCCAACTTTTTCAGGCGTGGAAAAAGTCACAAATCAATGTTGCAGGACGTGGTGCAGATCAATTTGATCATTTAATAGAAGCCATTTTATCTACAAAAACAGATCAAAAAGTACAATGCGGCATTGCTAGCTTAAAACAAACCAGTGCAGCAGGCTTAACTCAACTACTTAAACATACACTTGCAGTGAAAGAGCTGCACGTTGACGATACCCGCGCTAATTGGCAAACAATTGATGCCCCAAGTACATTTGGTGATGATGCCCAAATGGTACTTGGTGGTTCTGCGGTATTAGGTAGCAAAGTATTAGTAAGTGGCAGTATTTTAACAATTGCCATCGGCCCTGTAGACAGTGAAACTGCCATTAGTTTGAACCCTTTGCATGAGCAAGGTAAAAAAATGGCGGCGTTATTAAGCACTCACTTACCAAATAATGTGCAGTGGTTATGCCAAATCAAAGTGGCTAACGAAGCTGTAGAGCAACAGGCAATCGGTGTGTCACCGTTAATACTTGGACACAACAGTTATTTAGGTAGTGCTGCGGCAAACACAACCGTACACAGCTATACCCATCTTCAATATCAACATTAGTAAGAAACCAGATTTAAGGACAAAACAATGGATGCAAAAGGCATTAAACAACTTATCGACAAGCTAAATGGCCATACCGCGACCGCGCTTGAGTCTGCTGCAGGGTTTGCTAGCAGTCGTAGTCATTTTGAAGTGCTGCCTGAACACTTACTAATTAAGTTGATGGAAGAGGGCAGTAGTGGCGATTTAGAACAAATATTTCACTTTTTTAATATTAATCAAGATGCGGTATGGCATGAGTTGCTTGACTTTTTAAATCGTCAACCTGCGGGTAACCAAAGTAAGCCGGTGTTTTCTCGTCGTTTATATGAATGGTTAGAACGCGCATGGTTGAGCGCTAATGTGCAGCATAAAAGTAATTGGATCAACGGTGCTGCATTGCTTGATGCACTCACGGAGCTATTACCTTATAGCCCTGTGCTTCAATTACCAGCGTTGCTAGATAAAATTGACTCACGCTTTTTAGCCGAAAACCTCGATAAAATTTGTCAAAACTCAAGCGAGCGTTTAAACCCACAGGCAAAAACAGCTCAGCAAACGCAAAATAATGGCCAAAGTGAAGGTGGCGGCGCGCTTGATGAATATTGTGAAGATTTAACCGAAAAAGCTAAGCAAGGAAAAATTGATCCTGTACTCGGGCGAAACGACGAGATACGCATGATGGTGGATGTGTTATGTCGTCGTCGTAAAAACAACCCGATTTTAGTGGGTGATCCGGGAGTCGGTAAAACCGCCGTAGTAGAAGGTTTTGCACAGCGTATTATTGATGGTCAAGTACCTGATGAATTAAAAGGTGTGCGTTTATTAGTCTTAGACATGGGCTTATTACAAGCTGGCGCAGGTGTTAAAGGCGAGTTTGAGCGCCGTTTAAAAACAGTAATTGACGAAGTTAAAAACTCAACCACGCCGATCATTATGTTTATTGATGAAGCACACACCTTAATTGGTGCGGGTGGCGATGCTGGTATGAGCGATGCGGCTAATTTATTAAAACCCGCTCTTGCCAGAGGTGAATTACGCACAGTGGCAGCAACCACCTGGAGTGAGTATAAAAAGTACTTTGAGCGTGATGCCGCATTAGAGCGTCGTTTTCAACTGATCAAAGTCGATGAGCCAACGGAGCAAGCTGCGCAACTTATGCTAGCGGGTTTAAAAGATAAATATCAGCAACATCATAATATCCAAATTACCGATGATGCCATTGAAGCGGCTGTTGTATTGTCAGCTCGTTATATCACAGGTCGTCAGTTACCAGATAAAGCAATTGACGTACTTGATACAGCAGCAGCTCGCGTCAGAATGTCGTTTGCAACTGATCCAGCTGCAATTGAATCTGAGCGAGAGCATATAAATTATTTACAAACTCGGATTGCCAGTATTGCCAGTGAAAGCGAGCAAGGTTTAGCTGTCGATATGGATAAGTTATTGTACTTACAGCAAGAGTTAAATACTGCACAAGATAAACTTGCTGCATTAACCAGTGCTCGTGAGTCACAAATTGCCACTTTAAGCCAGATCAACGAATTTAAACAAGCAACCAATGCAAGCGAACAAGACAGTGCTGCACTACTTAGCTTGCGCCAAACTTTAAAAGAGCAAAACAGTCAAGATAATGGCTTATTTAGCGAAGTAGATGCTGATGCAGTGGCACAAATAATTTCTCAGTGGACCGGTGTACCTGTTGGTGCCATGGTTAAAGATCAGATCAGTAACCTCATTAATTTAGAATCGGCAATTGGTCAAGAAGTGATCGGGCAGCAAGCGGGTATGGCAAAAATTGCGCAAGCATTACGTGTCAGCAAAGCGGGGATCAGTAATGAACAAGGACCGTTAGGGGTCTTTTTACTTGCCGGACCCTCCGGTGTTGGTAAAACTGAAACAGCCCGCTGTTTAGCTAAGCAATTGTTTGGTGGCGAGAAGTTCTTAACCACTATCAATATGAGTGAATATCAAGAGTCGCATACAGTATCGCAGCTTAAAGGTTCACCTCCTGGTTATGTAGGTTACGGTGAAGGCGGTGTATTAACTGAAGCGGTAAGACAGCGCCCATACTCAGTAATTTTGCTTGATGAAGTAGAAAAAGCGCATAAAGATGTGCTTAACATGTTTTATCAAGTATTTGAACGCGGCAATATGCGTGATGGTGAAGGCCGTGAAATTGACTTCAAAAACACCGTGATCATCATGACGTCTAACTTAGGTTCAGCAGAGCTAATTGATGCATGCACACCACCAACAGTGATCGATTTGAGTCCAGAGCAAGACGATGATGTAGAACAACCGACTGAGCAGCAGCAAGCCATTAATGACGCACTCAATCCAACGGATGCACCGATTAATGAAGATGGTAGCCCATGGCAAGTGCCGTCAATTGGTGCGTTAAGTGAATTAATTAAGCCACAGTTACTACAATTCTTCGCACCAGCTTTACTTGCACGCATGCAAGTAGTGCCTTATTTAGCGCTTGATCA
Organism: Pseudoalteromonas sp. SG43-7; assembly: GCF_014164295.1. Classification (NCBI taxonomy): domain Bacteria; kingdom Pseudomonadati; phylum Pseudomonadota; class Gammaproteobacteria; order Alteromonadales; family Pseudoalteromonadaceae; genus Pseudoalteromonas; species Pseudoalteromonas sp. SG43-7. The sequence continues at coordinate 15,455 of NZ_JACJEY010000049.1, read as the reverse complement.
AGATGCACTGCAAGCAATTGTTAGTTTAAAACTAGAAGCGATTGCTAAGCGTCTTGCTACAAATCATAAAATGCAACTGCGTGTTGATGCAAGTGTATTGAGTAAGTTAACTCAGCAATGCCAGCTTTCAGACAGCGGTGCTCGGATGGTAAATGCAGTCATTGAAAGACAAATTTTACCGGGAATTGCTAAATCTATTTTGGAATATATGGCGCAAGAAGATATGCCAGATATTTTAACGTTAACGGTTGATGAGCAAGACGAAATCACCGCAATATTTGCCGATAACGCCTAATTTAATAGATAAAAAAGGATTGAAAATGGGACTCATGGACATCTTTAGTGAACATAAAGCGAATACCAGTCATTTTAGCGTAAGTATACAAGGCTTACCTGATGGCATGGTGCAGGTAACTGACTTCACATCAATTAATGATAGCTTATGTGAAGACTATGAATTTAATATTCAAGTATTGAGTCAGGAACATTTAACTGCGCAAACGTTGCTAGGTAAAGATGCCAGTTTGAGTTTGGTGTGGTCTATGACAGATCGGACTATCTCAGGTTTACTAAGTCGTTTTGTAGCCCATGGTAAAAGTCACCAAGGTTATCATTACACGTTAGTGTTGAGTTCTTATTTAACTTTACTTAAGCATCAACATTCCAATCGTGTTTTTACAGCGATGGATCCCGCTGCCATTATTAAAAGTGTGTTTAATAAAGCGGGCTTCCCAATGCAAAAATTTAGCATGCAAGCCAGCGGCCCTAGCCTCGATATGACAGTGCAATATAACGAAACTGATTATGAATTTGTTACGCGTTTAATGCGTAAACATGGCTTTGTTTATAGTTTTGTTGAGCAAACTGACGCGGATTGCACTTTTAAAGTATGCAATAGCAGCAAAGATATTGCGGCTCTGTTTGATGAAGTAAACTTAAGTTATGTGCCACCATCTGGGCAAGTACGTACTAGCGAAACAATCTTCGCAATTAGTCGCCAAGCCCAACTTCAGCCGCAAAGTATTGCGTTAAACGATTATAACTACCGCGCACCAGGTAATTTACAGGTATCGGCGCAAAATAGCGCTTCGCAACCAGGATTTGGTGAAGACAGTCATTATGGTAATAACTATGCAACTTCTGGCGAGGGCAATACGCTTGCTAAAACGCGTCAGCAAGCGTTTGATTGTCAACGAGAGCAATTGATTATCGACAGTGATTGCAGGGCGCTTAGACCAGGAATGATTTTAACTATTTATGATCATCCAGATCATAATGGCCAATATTTGGTTGTGCGTGTTGATCATAAGGGTAGCCAGCAAGCAGGTGTGGAATATGGCGCTAACGTAAAAGGCTTAACTTATAAAAATCAGGCGTACTTGGTCCCATCGGATCAACAGTTTAAAGCACAGTTACTTCCAGAAAGACGTGTATTTGCAACTTTTAACGCACTAGTAGAGCAAGAAATTGATGATGATGGTAATTACGTAGTAAAACTGCCATTTAATCAAGATGGTGAAGGCCAACAAAGCCGCCCAACACGCTTAATGCAACCTTATGGTGGCAGTGGTCATGGCATGCACTTTCCGCTTACACAAGGTACTGAGGTATTAGTTTGTGGCGAAAATGGCGATTTAGACAGACCCATTATTTTAGGTGCGTTATACAACCAAAATGCACCTAACCCAGTTACCAGCCAAAATCCGACCGAGAATAAGCTCGTTACTAAAGCTGGCCACAGTTTAATAATGGATGATAAAAAAGGCGAAGAAAAAATTAGCCTTGCTAATAAAAATAATAAAAACCAACTATTACTCGATGCCACCAATGGCGCACATCAAGCAACGCTTAAGTCTGTAGATGGCGATGTAAAAATATCAGCGAAAGAAAATCTGCAATTTGTTGCTGAAAACGACGCCACCTTTACGGTTGCCAATGACTTTACTACGCGGGTAGAGAATAACTTGCAAATGCAAACCCGCGAAGGGGATATCACAGTAACATCGGCGGCAGATTTAACCCTCAAAGCCACCTCAAACACACGTATTGAAGCAACCGATGGCAGCTTAGAGCTTAAAGCGGATCAAGAGCTTAAATTACAAGGTGAACAAGATGTTAGCGCATATTCGGTTGACGGCAATTTAGAACTGCAAGCCCCCAATGGCGATATAGAAATTAGTAGTGGCGCAAATATTACCATTAAAGCGGATGGTCAAGGATCACTGCAATTGAGTCAAGGCGGTGCGAGTATTGAAATTGATGCCGGTGGTAACTTAACCATTGATGCGACAAGTATTACTTTATCGGCCAGTAATATCGCCGTGAAAGGCAGTGCAATTAGTAATAACTAGTTGAAAAGGAGTTTATTATGAGCGCTCAGATCCAAAGTATATTCAATCACGATCAACATTTAGCGTGTGTGAGTCGTGTCGACAGTTTTGGCCGTGTAAAAGCGGTATTAATTAATAATGTTGAACATCAAGTTATTGCGCAAGGCGCACATGTCAGCATCGCAGAAGTAGGGGCTAATGTATTACTTGTACATAGCGCACAAGGCTTTATTGTAACGGCGCTCTTAGCGCAAGCGGATCAAGCACCTGCCGCGCAAATTAATAATTCGCAAGGGCATATCGTTATTGAAGCCCAGCAAAGTGTTAGCCTACAAACGGCCAAGGGTAGTGTTGAGGTATATGCAGACGGCACTATCGTGCTTGAAGGGCAAGATATTACAGCAAACAGCGAGCAAGACCTTACCTTGGCTGGCTGGCCAATTAGGCTTAATTAGCACTATGTTCGCACCTGTATATAAAGTAAAACTTCATAATCAGCGCCTCACCACCTTGTTAAAGCACCGGCAAAAGTTGTTGCAGCAAGGGGCGTTTTCGTTGGCACGTTTTAGCGTGATCGACACGCAAATGCTCAATCATTTATATACCTTAAGTGAGTTGGCAGGCGAAGCGCCAACAGATTATTTTTCAGCGCAAAACTTAACCCAAGTAAGCGAGTTAACATGGCAGGCTTTGTGTGAACTTGCACAGCAAAATAGCGAACATAGTGAAGTATATCGTTTAATAGCGGCTGATTTATTCATTACTGCTATTGATGACTTTACTGCCTACTTTCATAGCTTAAGAGGCAGTGAGCAATTAGCGCAGTGTGAATTACTTCAACATAATTTAAAGCATTGGCAGCTTAACGATTTAAAAGCGCTACGCACCAGTGTACTTGAAGGTAAAGAAAAACCCCAAAACGTGGTTAAAACCTTATTATTTTCACAACCTCTTACAACCAGTGAATTACTCGCAGCGGTATTACACAAAGATTTTGAGATTGCCTTTGCTGCGTTAGTAAATAGTTATTGTGCAGGGCATGACGATGTAAGCGATAAGCTATTTAAAGTGTTTGCAAAAACCGCAGATGAACAGCAAAAAGCACAATTACTCGCTTTAGCGGGTTTACTTAATGACACGCGTTGGTACGAACCCTGTGCATTATTTTGCAAAGCAAATCCAGAGCACTGCTCGTTTGTATTAAGTCATTTTGTTTATAAACAAGCGCTGCCATTGGTAATGGATTTAATGACCATCGCAGTAACACAACCAAGTGCTTATGCAGCGTGGCTCACATTAACAGATAGGCCGCTTGCCAAAGCTGAAAAAATGTCAGTCGTCAGTGATAACAATGCAGTAAAACCGCAAAGCGGCATTAACCTTGATGATGCCGAGCACGTAAGGCAAGCGTTTGCAATGCAAGCAGGTGAGCAACTTTTAATGGGCATTAGTTTTACCAAAGCCAATAGCGCACAAAAACTCGCTAAATTAGCAGGCTCTTTAGTACAACGTGTTATTGCCCCTCATTTTGATTTAACAAGTGCATGTGGTTTATTTCATGTCCAGCAAAGTGCATCGCAGTGGCAATTACTGTTAAGTGAAAAAGTGGAGAACGTTCATGCTTCATAATCTTTCTCCTTGGCAAGCCAGCACGTTTAGCGGCTGGTTAGAAGACAGTACTGAAGGTCAAGTGGTGGTGGTTAAACAAAGCTTTGAGTTTGATGAGCAAGGCAACGTTACAGCCATTGAACCCGGCCCTGAGATTGTTATTGCTGATGATTACCAAGGCGATCCTAACAGCTCACCGATTTGTGAAGTAAACGAGCAGGTGGCTTTTAAGTATGGCTTTGAAGTATATGGTAATTGCACTGCTTATCCGCCAAAAGGAAAAGACGCGCGCGTTATTGAGGTTGAGCTGGGCCTTGATTCGCCTTCGCAACCTTTGTTTAAAAAGCGTTTACGTGTAACCGGAGCGCGTTATTGGCGACGCTCGTTGCTTGGACCAGTCGCTACAGATCCAGATATTATTACCCCAGTGGCACTCAATTATATGCAGGCTTTTGGTGGTAAAGAGCTAAATAACGAGAGCAACACGTTCTTAGAAAACCCAATCGGCCGTGGTTTTAAACTTAAAAATAAGCACGCGGTTGGCCAGCAGTTACCCAGTGTTGAATACGCTAACTCATTACTTAGAAAACCTAGCCACAGCACACCGGTCGCAAGCTTTTCGGCCATACCAAGCCATTGGTCGCCACGAGTTGAACGCTTACCAGAAATAGACGAAACAGCACTTATGGCGGGAGACTACCCGTTTAAAACAACACAGCCAAAAGATTTATACAACACAGCGCCCATTGATCAGCAAGTTGCAGCCGAGTTTGGCAAAGGCTGGGCGTTTCAGTTAACAGGGCTTTATCCATTACAACAATACGGACAACAACAACGTATAGAACTGCCGTACCAAAAACCTATTGTGGAAGTGGTAAATACACTAGCCCGTGAGCGGCTAACCATGCGCTGCGACACCTTAGTAATTGATTCCGACGCCCAGTGCTTTTCTCTGCTTTGGCGCGGTCATATTAGTCTTGAAAAAGTAGGCGCAAATAGTCAAATACTCGTTGCCTCAGAACAAAATAGCGGTAAAGAAAATTAATATGAAACAACTTACTTTTGACAGTCTTTATCATATTAATGCTGCCGGCTGTACATCAAGCAGCTTGTATACTGCAGTGGCTAATAAAATGCTTTTTTCTAAACCAAGTAAAGCATTAATTCGATGTGATATTAGTTTAGATGCGCCGTATATTTTTGTTGAAATAGACGAACTTGCGCAACTCGATAGAGTCACGCGCTGTTTATTAATGCTCTCGCACCTACTTGAGCAAGTTGATATAGCCACGTTAAGGCAAACAAACCGCATTAGCCAAATTGTATTTTTACTGCCCGTTGATGAAATTAAACAGCCACTGATAAGCGATGAAACACTCGCTGAGCTACTCCAAGAGTGTATTGCAGAACAAATACCCGCCTATTCACAGATGCCAACATGTGACTTAACCACCATAAACCACGACACCTTAGTAATCGCTGTGGATTCATGTAATAGCTATCAATATGTAAGTGAACAAGCTAAACGCTGCACCGTGCAAGTATTAAACGGCCCACCGGGCGTTATATATGGCGAAGGTGGATATGCACTGTTAATACACCCGCAAGGCAAGCTTACCGCGCAATTATATGACGGCCAAATGACGGCTCAATTAGCGCAGGCCAATTGCACCAGCCAAGACCGTTATTTATTTGCGGGCGAACAATCACTTACTTGGCAAAAAAAATGGTTTGCTTACACACAAAAATTGTACAAAAAAGGCCAGCCGCTCATTGAGTGTGCAGAGTTAGCAACGACGATAGGGCATCAAGGTAATGCAAACTCATTAGCGGCACTTACACTAGCACAAAGCTATTTATGCAACCCGCTTACGCGCTCATTTGAGCAGGTATTTGCTATTTTTAATGCACCTAATGAGCAGCTAGTCAAAATTTCAAGGAGTGAAAAATAATGCCTTATATTAACGCCGCAGCAGGCAAACAAACAGGCAGCGTACAATATGATATTGATGCGCTAAGCGCTGATGTGCGCACCGGTGGCTCAGTAACATGGCGACATAACAACTCAACATTGCTAGGGCTTAACAATAGCGCCCGCAGTAATGGTGCGCTAGGTAAAGCTAACGGTATCGCTATTTTTGAAGATAAAGCCAGTAGTGACGCCGCCTTTTTAGCTGAGATTGCCAGGCCAAAATACCGCGAGAAAACCCTCGGTGAAATGGTAAATATTTTTATACCTGATTATATTATTCCACCGCCACAATGGGATAGCCAAAAAAACGAACCTAGGCTGCCATGGAACGAACCGCAAACCAATATGGATGTAAATAAACCCGTTAGTAACGCGCAAGCATTCTTAGATTTAGTATCAACGCATTTAGGTTGGCAAGCCGGTAACCAAGAGCAGCTTATTAAAGATACAGCTTCACAAGCACCACAAGTACAAGCTGTATCGGGGCAAAATGTGCTGATAAATGGTCGTACCGCTGTACATCAAGATAGTGGCGGTAAACTTATGACGGTGGATGTCTGCTTAACCACAATTGGGACTAGCGTTGTACCAATTCCATACGCAAATAAAGCGCAATCAAGTGACGTTACAGATGTTGCCAGCTCAGTAAAAGTCAATGGCAATGGCGCCGCTAATATAAATAGCACTTTTTCACAAAGCTCAGGTGACTCCCCTGGTGATAAAAAAGGCGTCGCGAGTAAGAAAAACGACGGTGAAGCTGAATTTATCATGGGCTCGTTTAATGTATTAATTGAAGGTAAACCCGCTGTACGCCAAGGTGACCCGATGATCTCTAATTCTAAAAACACCCCACCTGCGCCACTTATGCAATCCGGCGGCCCCGCACCAAGGGGATTGAGTGTGCAAGTGAGGGATAGTTTGGCAGATAGACAAGGTGACAAACAAATAGTTATTAAAATATCAGGATCTGAAAAGTTAGATGAAGATGGAGTGTCAATCGTATGAGTGATGTTTGTAGCCCAGATCAAGTTTTAACTAAAGCCGCGCATCGAGAGCTTGTATTTGAAGGGATTGGTTCGGATGAAGAGAATTTATCACTTATTATTCGCGATGACAAAAATCCGAACGAAACAGACAAAGTCTATAAAATCCCTCTTTATCAAGCAAGAGCACAGCAAACAGGATCGAATGTTGCTGATATAGAATTAGTTTGTACCTACCCAATGATTTACGATACAAAAGATGAAAGCGATGATTATATTTCTAACTTATCTGCTGGGTATGTATATGTTTATGTAGATGGTTATCTATGGCGTGAACTTCAGGTTATTGTAGAAGAATGTGGTGTGGTTAAATTTAGAGATGTTAATTTAGCTTACCAGAAAGGTTTTTTACCATGGAAAAAAAATAAAAATAAAGCGTACGCAAAACAAGGAAGAAGAGACGCAACAGGGCAAGCTCTTAGCTCTATCATTGTCCCCAATAAAATTAAAGGTGCACAGTGCTCTGTTGAAATGGCATTCTCAGAAGTGCAATGGTCGTGGTCACAAATCTTAAAACTGGGAGGAATGAATCCATCAGATCCAAGGCTAAATTATGGTGACCCATTAAGCAGTGAAGAAAGAGACTGCCCAGATAGAGGTGTTTCAACTATTGCTCGCAATAAAAGAATGCAAAAGTTAGATAATTTATCTGACTTTGAAAATGGCTTTACACAGACGGGGATTATTAAAAATGGTGCGAAAATCCACCGCAAAATTCCACATATCGCAGCAGATAAATTCGCTAAAGTTATTTTAAATAATGGACTGTCTGTTGTAAGAAATTACGTAGATGCAATTTTAAAATTACAAGTTGAAATTGCCAGTACACTTTATGAGGTTAAAGGCGTAGAACTTGGCCCTGATGGCCAAGAAGTTATTAAAGATCCCATTAAAAAAGCAAACTTTGAACTTGCTGAAAAGATGATAAACCGTTTTTATCAAATGAATGATGCCATTTTAGACGGTGATATCACCATCAAAGGTGATAAAGACGCGCAGAGACTTCAAGCTGAACAAATTAAATTTGCAAATAAAATAAAAAATTGGCGTTCTAGCTGCTTAAATGAAACAAACTTAAAAACGTTTTTAAAATATGATCGTTTATTAGCCCTAGCGGATGAGATAAAAAGTCAGCAGCTAGTGCTTATCGAAATTTTAGAACAAGATATTAACACTGTTAAGTTTGTGCATTGTATGGAGGACTTTGCATATCATTACAACGCACATTATGCGTCGGGCTTTGATGTAATAAAAGATATTGCTTTAGTATTAAAAATTCACCCAGCGAGTCAGTTCCCAACAATCATACTCGATAAAGGCGATTGGGATAACTTAACAACATCTACAACCACCTCGTCTATTATGTTAAAACTAGTAGGTGAACACCCATCAGAGCCAGCGCATCCTATTTCTGAATTATTTTTTGGTAAGCCGAAAAAACCTGCAACGGCAACTAAGCCTGCCGGTATAGAACTAGACCCACAAGATCACAGTGATAAATTCAATCCCAAATTTAGTATTGAACGCATTCAGATGGTTGCAGAAGATAACTCCTTTGACGAAGGAGACAAGGAAGCAGTTGAACAAATCGGTAGGCGACTAGCGCAAGCGCTTATGGGCATGGCGACAGGGTATTTAGATTTATCACTCATCGCAAGCGCCAACCAAGGGCAAGCACAAACAGCCGCTGCATTTAATAAACAAGTCCAAAGCGAAAAGTCAGCGGGTATAGCGCAACAAGAGCAGTTAAAAAAACAAGCTGAATTACAAACAGTGCAGAAGCAGAAATTAGAAGCAAAGCTGAGCCAAGCAGAGCAAGCATTAGCTGATAAAGTTAAAGGGCTAAATAAAACAGATGCAGAATATAGAAGACAACATGCTTTAGCTAAACCTGAAATTGACAAATTAAAAGCTGAACTTGGCGCGGTTGATAGCAAATTAAATAAAGCACAAAAATCATTACGCAATATAAATAATAAATTGGCTCATATTGAATTAGAATTAGCACGGGTGGGGAGTGCTAAGTTAAGTAAAAATAAAGGTTTAATGGCAGCGCTACGAATAATAAATCAATTAGAGAATGGTCAATTTACCGTACTTGAAATGACTGCCCAAGATTACCATAACGGTAAGTTTTCAAAAGGGTTTATTCCCCTAAATGCAAGAGCAAGGGCTGAGATTGCGCAAGAATTAAGTAAAGAAATTAGGGATGTAGTGCGTGCGCAAAATCGTAGTCGTACAAAAATTACCACCGCACGCGGGCCAATCAATGCCACGGTAGATGATGTTATGCACTTGCGAAACAAACTAACCCACTTATTAGATTTAGCAGATAAAGCCCAAGGTGTCTTAGCGGGGGAAGGGGCATCACAATTAAAGCTTGATGTTATCGCATTAAAAGAAACGGTCGATGCAAAGCAACTAAATGTTACATCACTAAAAGATGAAATTGCACAATTGAAAAACAATCAATTAAAGTTAGCGGATGATGTACGCACAAATCAACATTTAAACCAAAAGCTAGCTGAACTTGCAACGGCGACTGAGCATTTAGCGAATCAAAGGTTTTTATCAAATGCATCTGTTAATACTCTTAGCAAGGCTAATATTGGTATTTTGGGCGCAGTTGGCTTATTTGAGGTAGTTAATTTAACCCGAAGTATTGAGCAGTTCGAGTTAACAACTAAAAGTGCAAAAGTGTTTGCCGGTGGCGCACTCGATTTTACCGCTGTGGTACTGACCCTTGTTCGTGAATCCTATGTAATGAAATACGGTATGCCAACTGAGCAACAGCTTTTACTATTGCTAGAAGGCGATGTCAATGTTCCAAAAGGTATTCAGCGTGTTTTTAAATTTTCAAAATATATGTATCGTGCGAATATTACTGCGTCAATTTACAGTGGTGTTACGAGCTTTATAGATGGCTTCGATGCCATTAAACGAGGTGATAATGACGCCGCATTTGGTTTATTAACCATGGGGGTCGGTTTTACTTTGATGACGGTGGGTGACGCCATTGCACTAAGAGGCCTCCTTTTAGGTATTAAAGTGGGCTCACGACTAGGCTGGATTGGCCTGATTATTGTGTTGGTTGGCGCGGTTATTTACTATTTATTTGTTGATGATGAAATAGAAGCCTGGCTGAAAATCAGCCCGTGGGGAACAGATGCCTATGGCGATGATAACAGTAGTAGTTGGAAAACACGCCCTGATTATGCCCTACAAGATTTTGCACAATTAACCACAGCACCACAAGTACACAGTGACAATGTAGAAAAATTGCATGATATGTATACCATCGCTGAATCTCGTGGGGCTGTTACAACCTATGAAGATCCCACCGAAGCATATTTAATTTTAACCTGCCCAACAAACACAGCATTTAATTTTATTGATGTAGAGCTTGCAGTTAAACCTCGAGAGGGCCTATTAGATTTTTTTGGAAATGATGACGAATACCAAAATCTCGTTTTAGGTGATAGCGCTGGACAAGGTCAAAATTGGCGACAAACATTTTGGGATAAAGTGTTAGTGACTGATTTATCAAGTGGGCAAGGTGTACGACTTGATTTAAATCAGTATAACTGCGCCGCCATATTTAAAGCGCTCAACACAACCAGAATCACGTTTAGACTGCGAGTGAAAACGTATCCTAAGGGCAAAGGGGCGTCAGTGAGCACTGCCTTTGAGGATAATAAATTTATATTACCAGTATCAAAACGCGATGAGTACGGCGAGCTTGAAAAACCAAATAAATGGCTTACAACCGAAGTGAATTTATCACTATGGAATTATGCGCTAAAAAAAGAATTAGGATTTGAGTAACATTATGATAAACACCGAACAAGTATCAGCATTACGCCCCCCTAAAAAACCAACTGACATGGGGAAATATTATCGAAAAGTAGACGTCGATTATGACAATTTGTTAGGAGTAAACGATATATATTCAACTGATGGTCGTTATTACGGCGTATTATTAATGGGAAGTATGACGGATACGGATGATAGTTCTTATTCTTGGCTAGCATTAACCTTCTTTGCGATTGGAGCGATAATGCAAGTCCTTGGGTTATTTAAAGCAAAAAGTTTACAACACCTCTTGGACTCATTTCTTTTTGATCCCTTGTTTATTCTAGGGCAAGTTTTATTATTAATAATTGCTTTTATTTACCACCGTAAAGCGAGAATACCGCGAGGTAAATTAGTCGTCTTCGATCGAAAAACCGGCAATGTAAATTTCCCCGCGTTTGGTGGCAACCCAGAACTTGTTATACCATTTGAAGAAGTTGAGATGTATCGAGGCTCGTTAGGCTTTAGCTTGGGAAGAGGCATGCCTGTTACAAGTTTAATCCCTAAAAAATACCCTAAACATGGTAAAAGGGATTGCCAATACATAGTCGCGTTTGCTGATAGCTACGATGGGGCTTGTCAATCGTGGACATTATTAACGGAATTTATGGATAAAAATAAACCAATCCCTTTTGGGTTGTTACAGTCTGTTCAACACCATTTAAACAAAGGAAATAGTGTTACATGGAGAGGTGATAAAATTGGCCCCTATATGGATAAGTATCCGCTCGATCCTGTCATAAAAAATAACTATAAGTATGTTTATCACGAAAATCGTGATGCAACAGAAGAGTACCCGAGGGATGAAGTTAATTATGTTATTGCGCCATTTAGTGATGACCCCGTATTGCTAGAGAAAAATATAAAACGTGCGTACGAGCTCAATATTTTACTTTTGTGATTCAGGTTAAATAAAAACAGGTTTACAAGCCAACCGCTCTTTAACAATCAGAAAAGGAATTCAAACCTAGGCGGTGTATGCTGCCTAGGTTTATTAAAGCAAAGGAACCTGATGCAAAAAAATAATTACCTTGGTGTTGGAATAATGGCAAAGAAAACGAGGTTTAATCGTTTTTTTGAATATCGTAGTATAAAAAATATATATCACGAATTTAAAGGCCTGTGTTTTTTATATGATTGGCTTGATACGAACAAGTTATATGAAAATCAGCGCGAAAAATACAAGCTTGTCCCTTGTGGTAATAACCCTATAAAAGCCATATTATTCGGTCCAATGGCCATTGGAGCTGTATTAAGCTTAATTACATTAATTAGTATTTTATCACTTCCATTTTATGATGAAGGTGAAAATTTTCAGTGGTGGATACCACTTGTTACCTTTTGCTGGAACTTATTCTTCTTAAATTTACTACCAATAACGGCTAGGTATATACCTGATAAGATGATGTATCTTGACAGGCAAAACCAAACAGTCGGGTTTACTTTTGATATACCCGGTTGTGAACAACGAGATGACTTAGGTAACTGTTGCTTTAAATGGGAAGAGATTGTTTGCAGGCTAACCTCGAAAATGGGCGCGCCGGGTGTAATGAATTACTTTCCAGAAATTAGTCATATAGACCAAGAAAAGTACCCTAAAACAATAGTAACCGGTTCAGTTGTAGAGCTTTCAGCTAACCCTGTCCATTGTTATTTATTATGGGAGTGTTATGTGCGCTTTATGGATTTAAGTAAGCCATTGCCCGATGTGCCGGTATATGAACAACACCGACATTTAGATCCAATTACAGCAGAGTTTGATAAAAATAATAATCGTCCTTCAGACTTTTGGGTAGACTTCTCAATTGAACAGCAAATTGAAATTAGGGACGAAATTTTAGAAGATGCTTTTCCATTTGATTGGCTAAAAGGTAAAGTAAATGACGAAATAACGAAACCTTGGCAGCATTGGAAAGCAGAGCCTGAGCGCATAGAGCAATTAACGTGGAAATATAAAGTAAAGCGTTTACTAGTTCAACTTTTTATCGGCTTTCCGTGAAACGGCTTAAGTTTCAGAGTCCATGATACGTTAACAATCAGAAAAGGAATTCAAACGAGGCACTTTAAAGTGTCAAGGTTGATTAAACAATAAGGATATTAAATGCAAAATAATGACTACCTAGCCGTTGATATCATGAGTAAAAAAACGCGATATAATCGCTTTTTTTACCCTGAAAGATTAAATAGCCTCAAGAAAAAATTTAAAGGCTTATGCTATTTGTATGATTTATCTACAAAAAAGCAAAAAGTAATTCAAAAACACCCAGAGCGATATAAAATAGAAATGTGTGGAAATAATTCCGCTAGGGTTATTTTATTTGGTCCCATAATAATCGGATTTACTTTGAGTTTAATCTTGTTGATCTGTTGCTTTGTGGCCACCTATTCCAATGAGCCATTTCAATGGTGGATACCTATACTCACTTTTTCTTGGAACTTGTTTTTTCTTAACTTATTACCAATAACAGATAGTTACATCCCTAAAAAGCAAATATATTTTGACAGAAAAAAACAGTTAGTCGGCTTTACCTATAAGATACCTGGTTGTGAAGAGCGTGATGAGCTGGGTAATTGTTGTTTTAAATGGGCTGATATTGCCTGCCACCTTGATATAGTGGCAACACGCCCGGGTGTAATGGGGTTTGTGCCTTTTATTAGTCATATTGATGAGGATAAATACCCTGAGACTAAAATAGCTGTTCAAGTGCCTGATAACTCAAATAACCCGATGAACTGCTATTTATATTGGGAACGAGTAGTGCGGTTTATGGATAACAACCAACCACTGCCTGATGTGCCTGAGTATGAAAACTGCCGCCACCTTGATGAACTCACCGCTGAATTTGATAAGCAAAATGACAGACCCAATAATTTTTGGAGCGACTTTTCGCTTGCTCAACAAGTCGAAATTTGGCAGAAATTTAATAAAGAGGCTGCGCATTTTAATTGGCTCAGAGCGACACCGAACGAAGAAATAACCAAACCTTGGCTGCATTTTAAAGGTGAGCCTGAGCGTATCGAAAAACTAACATGGAAATACAAAGCAAAGCGCTTAGCACTGCAGTTGTTTATGGGAATACCTTAAAAGATGACTTTATGTATAGCATGCAACTAGGATTCTGATAAAAATTAAAAATGGAATTCAAGCCTAGGGGTTATGCACCCATCTAGGTTTATTGGCACACTGACGACTAAGGAAGTAAAAAGGAAATTAAGAAGAGAGCCACTTTAAATACGCGCATCTTAGTCATAAGGTAGAAAAAAATCAAACCATGCACGAGGTAAACTGCCGCCTACAGGCGATGTAATATAGCTGTTTAAATTTGCGTAGGCGGGGCTTTACGCCGCGCAAATTGAAGAATAAAAACGATATTCACTCTGAATAGTTAAGATGGGTGTCATCTTAATTTCGTTGGCCAAGTAATCAGCCAAGCCATTGTTAAGTTATAAAAAGCTAAGTTATAAAAAATTTACAAGAAGTACAGCAAATAAAGGAGTAACAATGAGTAGTGATGATAAAAGCTCAGAGAAATCAAGCGAACTTGATGACTTACTTGATAACCTTATTAGTGATGAGGATCTTGAGCGCTATTTTGCTGAACAAAAAGACGGTTTAACTCACGAAGAACGAGAAAAAATAAAAAGAGAAAACCGTGTTAACGCGATTAACCAGTGGTGCGCTGAAAACCCAAATCGAGACCCTACCAGATCAAAAGATAAAACCATCAAACAACTGGCGTTAGATGAAGAAGCGGTGGTGCGAAGAGAAGAGTTTAGAAAAAATAACCCCGAGAAAGTGGCGGAAATAAGGAGGCGGACTAGAAACGAAAGAAAATATCGTGGCGACAGACAAGCCTACAAAGAGCAACTGCCAAGGGACTATTTACATAAAGATAGTTATGAAACACGTTTAAAAAAAGCGGAAACACTCAATGGCTGCGGGTTTAAAACCCGCGCGTTTAAAAGTAAACGATTCACTGATGAATATGCAGCAGAGCTTAAGTCACCTAACCGTGGCTCAACACTTGAGGGGCACTGGGTTCGCGGAGATGGGCAACAACTTGCTATTTCATGGTTTGGCGGGTGGTCAAATCTATTTACTATTCTGGGCTTTGGTTGTACTAGCCTCGCTTTAATCGTTTTCTTTTTTCATATCATTGCGTTAATTGTGAATGGGTTTGAATATTTCTGGGTGATGGCCTCAATCTATATAACTCTTTTTTGTTTAGGAGTGTTTACGTTA
This sequence comes from Pseudoalteromonas sp. SG43-7, assembly GCF_014164295.1. NCBI lineage: Bacteria > Pseudomonadati > Pseudomonadota > Gammaproteobacteria > Alteromonadales > Pseudoalteromonadaceae > Pseudoalteromonas > Pseudoalteromonas sp. SG43-7. The sequence continues at coordinate 407 of NZ_JACJEY010000049.1, read as the reverse complement.
AAACACCGTGCCATATTATCGCACCGAGATAAGTTTTATTTTAACCGCCATACAGGTTTAGTAAAAACCCCTCATACTTTGTTTAGAAAACCGTTTTATTTACCTTACGAAGACATTGTTTGTTTTGGTGCAAATGAGCGAAATGTAGGTTCAGCCCGTGGTGGTTCACGCGTGTTTGTGTCTCTCATGGTGCCGTTAAAGTACCCTAAACATTATCGCCTCACCAAGCCAACATTTTACGTAGGTGGTTTTAACCGTGAATGGGATTCACTGCAATATGCCACAGCCATGACCTTTATGGATACATCAATCCCGCTTGGTACACACTTATATCAATCAATAGAGCACTACTTCAAAATAGATAAAGATATAACAGAAAAACACGGATTTCCTGAGGAGTTAAAACC
>NZ_JACJEY010000048.1:0-36805 GCF_014164295.1 Pseudoalteromonas sp. SG43-7 | reverse complement strand
GAAGAAATAGTCGAACAGGTTTCGCAAGCGTGGAATAAATTCATTTCTGTTCCTGATACGGTTAAAAGCATATGCTCTAGAGACTGGATAAAATTGACTTAATCTTTATGCCGATTGGTATAACTTAGGTGCAGTAAAAATTGTCACGAAGTTTACTGAGTTTGATAAAGCAATCAAAACTGGAGATTGGATTAAAGCAGCTAAAGAAAGCTATCGTCCTCAACTCAGCGCAGAAAGAAATAACTACGTAAGAGCAAAGCTATCTGCGGCTAACAGCATAAAGGTAACGACACCGTGAAAAACTTATCATTAGTATTATCGATATTTATCTGTGTTAGCTGCTCAAAATTATCTGCTAATGAAATAAAACCTAAATTATTTACTAATTATTTTACAGGTTTAGAATCTGAAATTGTGATGGATTACCAGAGCATTAAATTAAATTATGATTTAACTTTACGTTCAGAGAAGAATGTACACTTTTCTACCTGTAAACAAGTAGAAGAAACCGCTTCTGATGATATAGCAGTGAGCGAATTTCATTTGTTACAGATGTTGAAAGCGAACTGTGCCGCATTAAAACAGTACTCCCAAGCTAAAAGTTCAAACGTCAGTTATTTACAGGAAATTCTTGATAAAAAGGATATTAGCAATCTTCCTGCTACAGCTTCCCCTTATGTTAATAAACATGATAAAAGCCAAAGGCGAGGTAAAACACTAAGTGAATACCATAAAAAGTTTAATACATCATTGGACATTAGTGGAGCAATAAAGGTTGAGACAGAAACAGATCAGATGTTTTACTACGTTGTTGCCACAGGCGATTTCAATGCTGATAAAGTTCAAGACGCATTAGTTCGTATTGACTGGCAGGTAATTGATGCATTTAGTAAAGGGTTTAAGCTTATTATGGTTACGAAAAAATCCGCAGATAAACCATATGAAATAACTACACTAAATTGAAGTAAGAACCTTTAGCTGCGATTTTAATTTAAAAATTTATCTTTTTAGAGGGCACTCTAGCTTAGTAAAGTTATATCGCGCTTTATTATTAATACTATTGACTACTGAATTTAGCATATAAAACAATAAAGCTACGGCGCTCGTTTTAGCGCCGTGCTAGAGCTTTACTGACAGCTGATAACTAAAAACTGAAAGCTTTTATTTACGGCGTCTACTAGGTGCTCTTTGCCCTGTAATACGTTTTTTATCTCGGTCTTTTCGCGACTTATTAGAGTTTTTGCGATTATCTTTGGGCTTTTTATTTAGATCCGGTTCATAGCCCGCTAACCACTGCGGTGTTAGACGAGTATCAAGCAACACTTCAATTTCTTCAAGTAACCACTGCTCGTCAAGGCTGACTAATGACATCGCTAAGCCTTGCTCGCCAGCGCGCCCAGTGCGGCCAATACGGTGGACATAATCTTCAGCTATATAGGGTAATTCAAAATTAATCACATACTTTAACGACGCTATGTCTAGACCCCGAGCTGCAACATCGGTTGCCACGAGTACACGAGTGGTACCTTCTTTAAAATCTTGCAGTGCTCTATCACGTGCACCTTGAGATTTATCACCATGAATTGACTGTGTTTTTAAGCCATCTTTACACATTTCTTTGGCGAGTTGATCGGCCATTTGCTTTGTGCGAGTAAAGATCAGTACTTGGCGCCAGTTTTTCATGCCAATCATGTGCGAGACAAGCTCACGTTTACGGTCTTCATCAACCGCGTAAATGATTTGCTCAACTTCTACAGCCGCAGAATTACGTTTATTGACTTCAACAAGTTTTGGATCTTTTAATAACTTTTTACTGAGCTCAAATACACTATCGTCAAAGGTCGCTGAAAATAGTAAGGTCTGACGATCACTGGGAACATGGCGCAATATACGTTTAATTTCGTCAATAAAGCCCATATCAAGCATACGGTCTGCTTCATCAAACACCAGTGAATCAACACTAGATAGTTTAATGCTGCCTTTGATTATGTGATCCAGCAATCGCCCTGGCGTTGCCACTACAACTTGTGCATCTTTCATGGCTTTAATTTGCGGGCCAATACTGGCACCACCATAAGCAAGCGCGCCTTTAATATCAGTACCTTGCGCGTATTTTTCAAAGCTAGCAAAGACTTGCTGAGCAAGCTCTCGAGTTGGTGTCAAAATAAGTACTCGAGCAGTACCTGGCTCATCTTTACTTGGTGTATTAAGTAATTTATGTAACAGAGGTAATACAAAAGCAGCTGTTTTACCTGTTCCTGTTTGTGCACTCCCCATAACATCATGACCAGCTAAAATCAGCGGAATAGTTTTTAGCTGTATCGCCGTAGGGGTATGATATTGATTTTGTTCAAGTGCATTAAGCAGTACAGGATCGAGTTTTAACTCAGAGAAAGTAGTCGCAGACATAAGTTTAGCTTTGTGTAACAAATAATGGCGCTATTGTACGCCCAAAGCGAATAACAAAAAAGGCGCTTTGCAGCGCCTTTCTAAGCTTGCTAAATGTTCAAGCTGGTTTGAGGGTTTCTTTTCGTTGGTTATAGAAGGTAATTAGATCATCCACCGTATCTTGGCAATATTGTTGAATACCTGATACCAACATGTGCTTTTCACCACAGCCGACTTTTACACCATTTTCTAACAAGTTAAAGCGCAAAGTGATTTTCCCACGCTTGCCTGTATATTCAAAACTCGGCTCTGCGTATTCTAACGTCGGTGCATGGATCTCTAATGTATCGAGATTAATCAACATTGACTCATAGATAATCATAGGGCGAGCTGGGTTGATCATGACATCTTGTTTGCCCATAAGTGGAATAATAACATGCGGAAAAGTTGTACCTGAAAACTCAACATAATTTTTTATTAGACTATCGGTGAGTGTTTGGCACTGGCTAGTTTTACCTTCGCGCTTAACCTTCAGCATGACTTTATCGCCACTGGTAATATCAAACTCATCTGCGCCCTCAGGGAAGTTGAGTTTGGTATTCTCATCAACCATGCCGGCAAAGGTAAATTCCATTTTTTCACTGATGCCATAACGACTTAATACCAATGAAAATAATAAATCTCCAGGCACACAAAAACGTTTTGCATCTTTATCATGAAGTGGATTGTAATCATCAGCAACGCACTTTGCGAAACGACACCCTTGTTCACGAGAAATAGAGACATAATCAGCATGTTGCTGATAAAAAGGACTTAACATAGTTGTTCACTGCTTAAACTGCTTATAACCTGCCTATTCTACCAGATAAAATTACAATAGAGGTCGAATCTGTTAAACTTTTGTTTCAGATACAAAAAAGCCGCGATATCGCGACTTTTTTAATGATTTATTATAACTTATAAACCAGCACGTTCTTTAATTGCTGGTATTAATGCAGAACCGCCATGACCATTTGCTTCGGCCCATGCTATATCTGCTCCATCTTCTAAAGAGCTTTTAGATAAGTTTTTCACAATATATTCACCGGTATCTACGGCATTACTGGCAACTGCATGACGTAGCAAGTTAAGACCATTACATTGTACTGCATCATAAATATTACGAATTTTTACACGTGAGCTTTTTAACTTATCACGTAAACGGTTTTTATCGTCCGCAGCTATGTATTCACAGATTGAAACAGCTAACTGATCATCCGCTTTTACTGGCGCGCTAAAAGCAACAGAACCAGAAATAACAGCTGCAGCAATAACGAGTGTTGATAATTTTATCATTGTAGACCCTTGTGTAATACTTTATAACTACCCTAGTTGTTTAATATTGTATCAACCTATAAGCCTAACCGCAATAATGTTACTTAACTTTATCCAATGTGACAAATTTATAACCATAAATATTGTTATCATCCGGTTGATTATACAGCTCTTCTACAACTTGCCAGTTTGCTGATTGTTCGTAATCAGGAAACTGTGTATCTCCTGCAACATCAAGATCAATAAACGTTAAATAAAGTGTATCGGCACTTTTTAAAAATTGTTGATATATATTCCCGCCACCAATCACCATTACTTCATCAGACTCACACACCAATGAAATAGCGGCCTCTGGGGATGTTACAACATCAATTCCAGCTGCAGTGTAGTCAGTGTTTCGGCTAATAACAATGTTGCGTCGACCAGGTAAAGGGCGACCAATTGACTCAAATGTTTTGCGCCCCATAATTACTGGTTTATTCATAGTAACCGCTTTAAAATGCTGTAAATCAGCAGGTAAATGCCATGGCATATTATTATCTTGGCCAATCACTCTATTTTTAGCCATAGCTGCAATCATTGAAATCTTCACATTAAAACCTAATACTTTTTTATTAAACAAGAAAAAAGGAGCACCAGCTCCTTTTAAAATAATTTACTTTAGTCTAACGCTCATAGACAACTTCAACGTCATAATCGTCATCATCCCAACTATCCCAGTCGTCGTCATCATTCTTCTTAGTGGCATCTTTATGATAAGTATCCCATTTGAATTCAACTTCTTCATCTTCAATTGGCACAAATTTTTCTTTTGGCATGCTATCGAGTAGCGTCATGATGTTATGAATTAATGGTTGAGTATTTAGCTTATTAATTGCAGAAATATGATAAATATTTTCAGTCTCGCCCAACTCTTCAGCAATTTGCTCACATAGCGCCTGTGCTTCATCTTCAGGTAATAAGTCTATTTTATTAAATACTAACCAACGTGGTTTTTCAGCAAGCTTAGGACTGTACTGGTGCAACTCATTGATGATTGCAAATGCATTGTCTACTGGGTTTGAACCATCGACAGGCATTACATCGATAATATGCAGTAATACACGGCAACGCTCTAAATGTTTCAAGAAGCGAATACCCAAGCCAGCGCCATCAGAGGCACCTTCGATTAACCCTGGGATATCTGCAATAACAAATGATTTATTTGCTTCTGGACGTACCACACCTAAATTTGGAATCAGCGTAGTAAATGGGTAATCAGCTACTTTTGGTTTCGCTGCCGATACACTACGAATAAAAGTAGACTTACCTGCATTTGGCAAACCTAATAAACCAACATCAGCTAATAATAATAGCTCTAGTTTAAGGTTACGTACTTCACCCGGTGTGCCTAATGTTTTTTGACGAGGCGCTCGGTTAGTACTTGATTTAAAACGCGCATTCCCCAAGCCGTGGAAACCGCCTTTTGCAACCAAAATTCTTTGACCATGTTGAGTTAAATCACCAAGACCTTCTTGGGTATCAACATCCATGATCCGAGTACCTACAGGCACCATCACATATAAGTCATCAGCCTTTTTACCGGTACAGTTACGACTGCGGCCATTAGTACCACGTTCAGCTCTATGAAAACGCTCAAACTGATAATCGATTAGGGTATTTAAGTTTTCATCAGCTTGTAGATAAACACTACCACCATCTCCACCGTCACCGCCGTCTGGTCCACCATCTGGGACATATTTTTCACGACGGAAAGATACGATGCCGCTGCCACCGCCTCCAGCTTCTGCGCGAATTTCTACTTCATCTACAAACTTCATGATTACTCACTTTAGGGATTGGCTTGTTAATTTCACTATTATATACCTAAGCCAAGCTGATTGCAGGCTTGGCTTAGGTATATATTTATTTTCAAAACAAAAAACCCCGCAAAGGCGGGGTTTTTTAAGAACCGATTCTGATTACTCAGATACGATGCTTACGTATTTACGGTTTAAAGGACCTTTTTGTTCAAACTGAACTTTACCATCTGCTTTTGCGAAGATAGTGTGGTCTTTACCGATACCTACGTTTGTGCCAGCATGGAATTTAGTTCCACGTTGACGAACAATGATGCTACCCGCTAGAACTGATTCGCCACCAAAACGCTTAACACCAAGGCGTTTGCTTTCTGAATCGCGACCGTTACGAGTACTACCAGCTGCTTTTTTATGTGCCATTTCTAAGTACCTCTAATTAAGCGCTAATGCCAGTGATTTTAACTTCTGTGAACCATTGACGATGGCCCATTTGCTTACGAGAATGCTTACGGCGTCTAAATTTAACAACCTTAATCTTCTCACCGCGACCATGTGAAACAACCTCAGCTGTTATTTTACCACCGTTTACGAACGGTACACCGATCTCGATTTTCTCACCATCAGCAACTAAAAGTACTGAATCAAATTCAACTGCTGCACCAGTCTCAACGTCTAATTTCTCAAGACGAATTGTTTGACCTTCAGTCACACGGTGCTGTTTACCACCACTTTGGAAAACCGCGTACATAATTAACTCCGTCTGTGCGCCCTCAAATCGACGCAACTAAAATATTATTCAATAGGGCGCGAAGTTTACGCTAATGTGCAAAAACTAGCAAGCCTGTTTTATTAATTAAATGAATAAAAAATAGCTGCATTGAAGGCGATTCAATATTTTCACCTATTTTATATTAAATTGGCATTATGCCAAGCCTTTTTAGCGTTTCATGACAAATAAATTACACCACGAACAAACACGCGCTAAGAATAAAAAACAACCATGTTGAATTAACGTAAATTTTCTCAAATAAAAAAGTTATCTTTCCAAATTAAGGCTAAATTAAGCTGCTTAACCGTGTTTTTTCAGCGAATCGTCACAAACTGTCGAGCAAAGCTGTTTTTTGTTGTACAATCAGCCCCGTATACCCATTAAAATTGGCTCGGAGATCAATGGATATAAAAGCTATCCAGGCGTTAATCGAAAACGATATGAATGACGTCAATCAACTAATTTACGCGCAAATGCGCTCTGATGTAGCATTAGTCAATCAACTAGGCTTATATATAGTAAACAGCGGCGGCAAGCGTGTTCGCCCTATGTTGGCTATTTTAGCGGCTAAAGCACTTGGCTATGAAGGCAAAGATCATGTTACTTTAGCAACTATTGTTGAATTTATTCACACAGCTACATTACTGCATGATGATGTCGTTGATGAATCAAATTTACGCAGAGGAACACCGACAGCAAATGCTGAGTTTGGTAATGCAGCCAGCGTACTTGTTGGTGACTTTATCTACACCCGCTCATTTCAGCTGATGGTTGGTATTGGTAAAATGCAAGTTATGCAAATACTCGCTGATGCAACCAACGTGATTGCCGAAGGTGAAGTGCTGCAATTAATGAACTGTAACGACCCTGATACCACCGAAGATAGCTACATGCAGGTAATTTATTCTAAAACAGCTAAATTATTTGAAGCTGCAACAGGCCTTGCTGCGATTATTACCGAAAAAGACGACTCGACACTGCAAGCGCTTAATCTTTACGGTATGCATTTAGGAACCGCTTTTCAATTAGTGGATGACGTGCTTGATTACAATGCTGATGCTGAGCAGTTAGGTAAAAACATCGGTGATGATCTGGCCGAAGGCAAACCTACCCTGCCACTACTTTATGCTATGCGCCACGGTAATGCTGAGCAAGTACAGTTGATCCGTGATGCCATTGAGCACAGTAATGGTATGGACCACTTAGAAGCGATTCTAAGTGCCCTCAATGAAACCAAAGCACTTGAGTTTACGATGAATAAAGCCAATGAAGAAGCTGATAAAGCGATTGCGTGTTTATCTGTATTAGATGAATCACCGTATAAAGAAGCACTCGTTAGCTTGGCTCGTATTGCCGTTGATCGTAATCACTAATAAACACCTAATGTATAAAAATCCTTCGAGCATAAAAAAGCCTGCAAATGCAGGCTTTTTTTATCAATCGACTTAGCAATTAAGCGTTGATGAAATCAACACCTTCTTGGATGTCTTTTTTCAGCGTATCAAGCATGTCGTTTTTAGCTTGCTCTTCAAATGCGCTTAGTTCACCGTAAGAAAGAATTTCTTCTACGCCGTTTTTACCTAAACGTACTGGGTGTGCAAAGTATGCAGCATCGCCATTTTCAACAGCAACGTAAGCGTAATCTACAACGTCTTCACCTTGTAAGCCTTTAACTAAAGACATACAAAAACGTGCAGCAGCAGCACCCATTGATAATGTTGCAGAACCACCGCCCGCTTTTGCATTTACTACTTCAGTACCTGCATTTTGGATACGTGGAGTAAGCGCAGCAACTTCTTCATCAGTGAAAGTAACGCCTTCAACTTGAGATAGTAACGGAAGGATTGTTGTGCCTGAGTGACCACCAATTACTGGTACTTTCACAGTTGCAACGTCAACACCTTTAAGCTCAGCTACAAATGCTTCTGAACGGATCACATCAAGAGTGGTAATACCGAAAACACGTTTCGCGTCGTAAGTACCTGCTTTTTTGAATACTTCCGCAACAATTGGCACTGTGCCATTTACTGGGTTAGTGATAATACCCACTAATGCTTTTGGACAGTTAGCAACAATACCTTCTGCTAATGTTTTAATAATACCAGCATTAACATTAAATAAATCAGCGCGGTCCATACCAGGCTTACGTGGCATACCAGCAGGGATAAGAACGATATCACAACCAGTTAACGCTTGATCTAGTGCATCAACACCAAAGCCTGCAACTTTAACGTCTGTTGGGATATGAGAAAGATCAACAGCAACACCAGGAACAACTGGAGCAACATCATAAAGTGATAATTCAGAACCAGCTGGTAAGCCTGTTTTTAATAATAAAGACAACGCTTGGCCGATACCGCCAGCAGCACCTAATACAGCAACTTTCATTGGAATTCTCCGTAATTTGAGGTAGGAAATATTTGTGGCTCTAAAGATAATGAAATTAACGACTAAAGACAAATTTATCCTGCTTATTTCACATATAATTTAGACCATAGTTGTAAACTTGCTGGTTTACAGCACTAAAATCCATCGCAAAAGCAAACAACTACTGCATAAGTATGCAATATTGTGTACAATTAGCGCATCACTTATGAATAAGAACCTATAATATGCAACCACAAGATAAACAAGAAGCATTAGTAAAGGCCTTTAAGGCACTTTTAAAAGAAGAAAACTTTGGTTCACAAGGTGAGATTGTTGACGCCCTAAAAGAGCAAGGCTTTGATAATATTAGTCAAAGTAAGGTGTCGCGGATGTTAAGCAAGTTTGGCGCGGTACGCACTCGTAATGCCAAACAAGAAATGGTCTATTGTTTGCCTGCTGAAATGGGCGTACCTACAGCGAAAAGCCCATTACGTCAGTTAGTGATTGATATAATGCATAACGAAATGATGATCATTATTCGAACCAGCCCAGGAGCTGCACAATTAATTGCTCGGCTATTAGATTCATTAGGTAAAGCAGATGGCGTACTAGGCACCATTGCTGGTGACGATACTATTTTTATCGCTCCAGCTAAAGTATCTGAAATTGATGTAACTCTTGAACGCGTGCGTATTTTATTTGATACGGTATAAATCTACCGGTTCAAACTTTTTATAGCTGCTTTAAAAAGTTAATTGATGGGGCAAAAAACGCAGAACCCATATCGGCTTGAGTAAAATCAAGCCAATGATCGTAGCAATCGCCATCACCTAATCGACTTCGTAATACTTGCTCAAATGCATTTCCCTGTGCCGCATAACTAATCGCTAATATACCCTGTTCGTAAACGTCACCATAAGGCATGTTTTGATTTAATTGCAGTGGTTGCCCTTGCTCATCTTTTAACTCAGTGCGTACAGCATGACTATTTTCAGTCGCTGGCATAATCAAGGTATTATCTAAGCGAGTGCGTCCCATTATTTGCTCTTGCTCACTCAGAGGTAAGTTTTGCCACACACTTAAATCATGCTTATAGCGCTGTATATGTACGTAACTGCCTTGATCTTCAAAATGGTTGGGTTTATTGATTAACGCTGTGATGCGCTTTTGGCGACCATGAGGAGTGTCACCACCGAGTATAAAACCATTAAAATCGCGACCATCTAAAAATCGAAAGTTTCTCACTTGCTCAACCAATTCAACATCGGGGGCAAATAACTTGAGAATTTGCAAAGCAAATAAATGGTTTACATCTTCCCTATCGGAACGAATTTGGACAAATAAATCAAAAGGCTGAGCCCCCATAATATGATCATTATGAGTAATATTAGGAAAGCTCTGTAATTCACTAGGCAGAAATTCAGGCAGAATATGCGGCCAGTACTGCGCCCCTACTGCAACTAGGCTGGAGAGCATCGATTCAGAAAACTGATCTGAAAACTCATCTTGGATAGCGCTAACGTATTTTAATTTTTTGCGTAATGACTCATCGTGGCCATCAAATACATTAAAAAACAAATGTAAACCGTGCAAGTTTGCTTCAGCACAAATTCCAGATTGCGCTTGCGCCATGATATTTCCTTAACTCAAAATCTCATACACGGCGTTTTTAATGAAATTAAAAATACTAAAACACTTAATCTGCGAAAAAGTTAACCGTGTGTGGTGTTATTTTTATTGTCACCTACTCATTTGCTAAAATGATTGGCCCAACTAAACAGCAACTTCAATTTATTGTCCATCGATCATAACTTTATACACAAAATGCAGAGCAACAAAACGACGGTTTAAAATAGTCACCGTATTTGCACTACAGCCTTGTGATTGAAAAGGTATTAACTCAAGATGGTATGGGCGAACACAAAGTTACCCAACTTGCTTTACTCGACGATAAGTAACTAATGACTCAGCCCCCGTAAGCAGTACGATATTCAGTTGCTGTTAATACATCTGCACCCAAGTATATGCCCTGACCAAGAAATTCTGCAACTACCTTTGAGCTTGAAGCGCTAAATAGCGGCTCAAACGTGTCTTGTTGAGCAATTTCCCCACAATTCATAGCCGCTAATTTATCGGCAAGTCGCATTTATTTTAAAGAATTACAAAGCGCCTTAATAGATATTGGTTTTTAATCATTTAAGGGATATATGCAATAAACTTAAACCATATACGATTAGAAATCGTCTAAGCAACACTACAATTACATCCACTATTAAAGGCAACCACGCCCATAATGGAAATCACTTGTGCGATATATCTCACGGTTATGACAGCTATTGAGTATAAAGCATCATAAAAAAAGTCTAAAAACAAACTAACCACATGAAATATAATAACTATTATTAAATTTCAAAATAATGACTGTATTTTCATTACTATTTTTAGCCTATTTTGTTTGCCGATACTCTCTATACTTACTTCATCGGTTAAGCAGTGACGCTTAAATGAGTAAACGGACAAGGAATGATTACTCATAAACCTCGAATTAAAGGTTACGTTAGGAAAAAATGGATTCACGGACAGGCTCAGGATGAGTAGCACTAAGGATAGTAAATATACGGACAGCGTCAAGATGATGCGAAAAGGAATAACAACAGGGCTCGCAAGAGAGTTGTTAGACAGGATGTTATAAAAGCGGACAGATGGACAGGCCCTAAAGGGTATCGCAATGGAACTGTTAACTAAGGGATAGCATCAGGACGATGCGTAAAGGACCGGTAATAGAGATTACCAAAAAGGATAAAAAGGAAGCACATAGGACAGAGGCACGGATAGCCTATATCACGCAGAACGAACAAGTAACAGTGTGATCACATGGATTAGTAAAGTTTAGGAGTTGATTAAGTTCAATTGCAGGATGCAAAAAATTAGAAGATTCCGCAAGCGCGACTAGCGATAGTTCGCGCTTTTCTTTTGCCCAAAAATACCCTCAGCTTAACGACTACTTGCCAATTAACTCGCTCATTAATACTCTCGCGTCTAATCTAATACGTTATTGATTGTGTATAAGCGATGACTTCTCTAAAATAGCGCGCTCATAAATCATTGAGGTCGGCCGTGTTAATTAACTACAATCCTCCATTAGATCCGTATTTAACCATTTTATTTCAAGATGATGATTTACTGATCGTCAACAAGCCCAGTGAACTTTTGACTGTGCCGGGAAAAGATCCTAAACACGCCGATTGTTTGATAGCTCGCGTTAACCGTGTTTTTCCTACGGCAAAAATAGTTCACCGCTTAGATATGGCAACCTCTGGAATTATTTGTTTAGCAATGCATAAAGCGGCTCATCGTCATTTAAGTATGCAGTTTCAAGAACGCCAAACTGCAAAGCGCTATATTGCAAGAGTGTACGGTAAACTAGAGCCATTAACGGGATCAGTCAATTTGCCACTGATCTGTGATTGGCCAAACCGCCCTAAGCAAATGGTTGATCATGACAAGGGGAAGCCCTCTTTAACTCATTACACTGTACTGGAGCATGAGTTGCACGCCACTCGTGTGGAACTTACCCCTATTACCGGACGCTCACATCAATTACGTGTGCATATGTTGTCATTGGGGCACCCTATTTTAGGCGATAGGCTCTATGCTCACCCTGATGCCCTGGCTGCTGCCCCGCGCTTGCAATTGCACGCACAAATGCTACAGCTCACTCACCCGGGAACAGCACAAATTATGACTTTTGAAGCTGAGCCAGAGTTTTAATTACGAGCTTAAAATCACACTAAACTTTTTGCTGTACACGCCGATAACAACTTATTGATTCATCGTGGTGGTTTATATGGCTATCGGCAAACAGTTTAAAGTATGGCAATTAATTAGTTTGGTTTATGGGACTTTCTTGGCCATGCCAGCCCAAGCAGCCGACTTTATTGCACCCACACCATGGTCAACAATCAGCAGTAATGATTTATCACGCCTAATGCCGCAAGATGAACTAAAACCGCTACTCGCTGGTGATACTGAGTTTTTAAGTTTATATCGCCAACACATGAGTGCCCAGCAGCGCGGTGTGGTATTGATTATCCCTGATTGGCAACACTTACCTACCAATAACAACGGGCTCAACTTTTTACGCACGCAACTTAACGATTTAGGCTATGCCACAATTGCTATGACGGTACCCGATATTGATTGGCAAGCAGCGCCACCTGCGGATGCAAGTGAAACAACTGAACCTGCAGCGGCTAAGCAAACTACAAGTTCAGACAATGGCGAACCATCAGCTGACACAGCCACTCCTGTTGTACATGTTGATGCTATCGCTCATATAAGCAATGCGATAATAGATAATTATAAACTCAACTTAATTGCACGCTTTAATGCGTTGTATCAAAGTGCATTGGATGAAGATGGGAAAATTGTTGTTATTGCACAAGGTGCCTCTGCGGGAGTATTGCTCGAACACTATGGCGAATATCCAAATACCAACATAGATGCATTTGTCAGCCTTAGCAGTTATTTACCAAACAGTAAACGTAACCAACAACTTAACGCGATTATATCGACTATTAGCCCGCCGTTATTGGATATTTACTACAACATAGATAACCCGGACTTACTGCTGAGTGTGGCGGATAGAAAACGCTGGGTTAAACGTCACAGTAAATATGATTACCGCCAACGTGAGCTGTTTGGTTTGCGCTCTGAGCCTGAGCAACATGAGCGCTTGACCAAAGAAGTAGACGGGTTTTTACGTCGCCTTTTTTAAATATTCGTAAGCGGCTTGAATATCTTGGCTTTTCTTGACTGCCAGTTCCATCATATGTTTAGGTAAACCTTGAGAAACTAATTTATCAGGATGGTGCTGCGCCATTAATTTACGGTACGCTACTTTTACTTCTCGTTCACTCGCCTCATTATTTAACCCCAGCAAAGCCAGCGCTTGAGTACGGCTCATGCCACTATTTGGCGGTACATGATGCCCTGAGCCTTCACGATAACTACTGCTTTGCCCTTGTTGACGTTGTTGCTGCTGTTGATAGCGTTGTTGTTGCTGACGAAATGAAAATTCAGCTTGGTAACGTTTAAGTACAAATGCAAAGTGAGTTTTAGAGATCCCTAATAACTTACTTACCTCTTGGAGTAGCTCCTTTTCTTGCGCAGCTAACACCCCATCAGAAAACGCCATTTGGATTTGAATTTCTAAAAACAGTTGTAATAAATCATGGCGACGAGCAAAACGCTCTTTAAAATCGAAAACAGTTTCTTTTAATGAAAAATCAGCGTCTTTTCCCGCTTTAAACGCATCTTGTGCCTCTTTGCGATCATCACCAGTGAGTCCCATTTCATCCATAAATAAACTGGCAGCACGGATGTGGGTTTCGCTTACGCGGCCATTTGACTTAGCAATGTGCCCCATTACTCCAAAACAGCTAGTAAAAAATAACGCTTGGCGCTGATTAATATCATCATCGCCTTTAAATAAGCTTGAAAAGCCGCCGGCTTTATCAAAGTTCTGCTTTAAACTCTTGTCAAACATATGGCCCAGGTATAAGCCTATAAATAAGCCTATAATGCGCCCAAACATAAAGCCAAAGCAGGCACCTAAAATTTTACCCCACATGAGGCGCTCCTATTATATGTGAATTACTTAATGAGTTGTTGCTCTATCAACAACTCATTCAATTGAGCTAATCGTTCTGGAGTTCCGATATCGTCCCAGTTACCTATATAAAGCTCCGTAGAGACAACATGCTCAGCCAATTTACTTTTTAATAATGGCCCTAAGCGATGAGTACCCGCTGTAATTCCTGCAAAAAATTGCTGATGAAAGCGACTAATACCAGAAAATGTATACTTGGGGCTATCTGCGCTTAGATGACGCAACGTAAAGTCACCATTTGGGTTGTGGGCTGGATTTTCAACCAACACAATATGTGCCTCGCCCGCATCTAAGTGAATATGCAGTAATGAACTAACATCATAGTCGGTAAATATATCGCCATTAATAACAATAAATTGCTCACCAAGCAAAGGTAATGCTTGAATAATACCACCTGCAGTTTCTAATCCCTGCTCAGGCTCTTGGCTATACTCAATATGTACTCCAAGCTGGCTACCATCGCCAAAGTAAGCACGGATCTTATCTCCTTGCCAAGCAAGGTTTATAATAAAATCAGTGATCCCTGCTGTTTTTAGTCGCTCAATATGATGCTCGATTAATGGTTTTCCTTGCACCTTTAACATAGGTTTAGGTAATTCTGCGGTAAGTGGCATCATTCGCTGACCGCGACCCGCGGCTAAAATCATCGCTTTCATTATTTAGTTGGCACTTTATTAAGTGCGACTAAGGTAGCAGGAATAATCTTACTGCTGATCCATTTACCCAGCTCCACCAACGATGAATGATCTTGCGCCACATCACTAATGTAGCGCAGTGTCGGTAATACATTATCCATATAACCGAGTTTACCATCGCGTAAATTTAACCGGCAAAAAATACCCGCCGCTTTTAAATGGCGTTGAATACCGGTTAAATCAAACCATTGTTTAAAGGTTGCAAAGCTGATGTTACTGAGCAAGCCCTGTTGCTCAAACTCAGCAAATGCATGCTCAAGTAAGTATTCAAGTTCATCGTGAGGAAGTTTAAAATAACAATCACGCAGTAACGATACCAGGTCATAACATACCGGGCCTTGCACGGCATCTTGATAGTCAATAATTGCCCATTGCTGTTCACTGTGCATAATATTACGGCTATGAAAATCACGGTGTACGGTGACGCTAGGTTGCGCGAGTATATTTTCAATTAATAACTCACAGCTCGTTTGCCATAAATTACGTTCTGCAGCAGTAACTTCTAGCTCTAAAAATCTCTCTACCAACCATTCTAAAAAAATACTTAGTTCTAATTCTAAAAATGCCCGATCAAAATCTTTCATGTGCTCAACAGGCGGCATTTTTGCCCATTGTGCACTAAGTTTTATAAGGTGTTTATAGTGATTTATACGTTCTTTATCATCCAGCATATCAGCAAGATGTGTGTTGCCTAAATCGCTTAATAAGAAGAACCCTTGCTTTTCATCAGCATGTAATATTTTTGGTAGTTTGAAACCATGCTCAGAAAAAACTTTGTTGAGTTCTATATAAGGAGTGTTATCGAGCTTAGCTGGATCTGAGTCCATAACTATATAGCTATCTTGACCGCGATTTAGGCGGAAATAACGACGAAAGCTGGCGTCTCCGGTGATCGCAGCTAGCTGGTATACTTCATCTTCGAAGTGCGGATTTAAAAACTGCTGTAAACTTTTATAACGATTCATTTTACAAGATATCTATTTTTCACTAAGTCAATTACTGTATTTGCCATTGTTTTCCTTTATTATGTCATTCTTACATCCAACGACAGCATATTAAGGTTAATAAATGAGCAAAACCTGGGGC
Organism: Pseudoalteromonas sp. SG43-7; assembly: GCF_014164295.1. NCBI lineage: Bacteria > Pseudomonadati > Pseudomonadota > Gammaproteobacteria > Alteromonadales > Pseudoalteromonadaceae > Pseudoalteromonas > Pseudoalteromonas sp. SG43-7. Next base: position 20,716 of record NZ_JACJEY010000048.1, on the reverse strand, counting down.
ATGATGATGCTAAGTGTGATCAGCGCACCATCGTTCGCCGAAACTGAACTGACACACAACTTTTGTGGCAATTCAATGCAAACCAGAGCTTGGCAACCGCTTGCTGGCCTTGACTTAGGCATGATCGATATCCGTTCAGATGATATTGAACTGCTTGGCACCCAAAGCGCAGAATTTACCGGTAATGTTGATATTAACACCCTTACTATGAGTTTGTCCGCACAAAGTGCGCTAATTGACAAACAGCGTGGGTTACTTAATGCAACTGGCCCTATTACTTACCGTGACACTATCAGTGAAGTAAATAGCTCAGGTCTTAATGCTGATTTAAATAGTTCTGAAATCAGCCTACTTGGTGCCGATTATAAGCTGACGGATCAACAAGCACACGGCGGTGCAGAAAAGCTCACCATTAATAAGTCTGGCTTAGATCTGCTGAACGCAAGCTTTACTACCTGTCCAAGCGATACGCCCGTGTGGGCAATTCAAGCTGAACAAATTTTATTATCCCGTGAAGAAGGCTGGGGCGAAACCCATGATATGGTATTACGTATTATGGATACGCCAGTACTTTATTTACCCTATTTCACTTTCCCAATTGATAATCGAAGAAAATCAGGCTTATTAACACCCAATATTTCCAGTTCAGATCGCTACGGCGTAGAAACTGTTACTCCATATTATTGGAATATTGCACCAAACTTTGATGCCACGATTACACCTCGCTATATGTCTAAAAAAGGCTTACAGCTGCAAACCGAGTTTCGTTATTTAAGTGATATCAATGAAGGTCTCGTAGCACTTGAATACCTTGACAAAGACGACTCCGAACCAGAACTCAAAGAGCGCTTTCTATTTCACTGGCAACAACAAAGTTATTTTGCCGAAAACTGGCGTGCAAATGTTGATATAACCAACGTCAGCGATGATAACTATCTCACTGATTTGGGTTCTAATTACGCAACACGTACTGACACCCAACTGTATCGTACTGGCTCGTTATCACACTTAGGTGATACTTGGCGTACAGATATTAAAGTACAAAACTTTGAAGTGCTCGGTGATCATCTTGAATCGTATGCGGCATGGCCACAAATTAGCTTTTCACAAACAGCACCATTTAGTTTTCAGGATATTGAACTGACCCTAGACGGTGAACTGAGCCACTTTACTAATGATACAGCAATCATAGAAAAAGCCACTCGAGTGCACATCGAACCCAAAGTAAGGTATGTTTATCAACAGCATGCTTGGTCGTTTTTTGCTGAATTTAGCTTACTGCACACTAACTATAAGCAAGAAGGTGATTTAGCTAATACCGATTATGCTAAATCAGTTTCACGTACCTTGCCTAAAGTGCGTTTATACAGCCAATTAAACTTTGAGCGTGATACCACTATCTTCGCTGATGATGGGATTCAAACCTTAGAGCCACAAGTGCAATATTTGTATACACCAAATAAAGATCAATCCGATATAGGTTTATACGATACGACAAAACTACAAGATGATTTTTTTGGTTTATTCCGTGATAGTCGCTTCTCAAGCGTTGATCGTATAGCCGCAGCGAATCAATTTACATTAGGTGCAACCACGCGTTTATTTAATAATAAAAGCGAAGAATTGTTTAATTTTAGTGCCGGTCAAATATTTTATTTAAGTGACTCTGCCAAGCCAACATCACAAGGGTTAAACTCAGATACCAACTATAATGCCTTGTTTGCCGCACAAACCATGTTACATTGGCACCGCCGCTGGTATTTATCAGGCGGAATTCAGTATGACACCGATGGAAAGCAGATTATCCAGTCAAATGTGACTTTAGATTATAAAGGTGACGATAATCAGCTGGTACAATTGAACCATCGCTATGCAAATGATGTCTCAGGCAATACAATCGAACAAGTTGGCTTTTTTACTAGCATTCCGCTCAGTGATCAATGGCAGTTTGTAAGTAGCTATCACCGCGATTTAGAAAGCGGTCGTAGTGTCGAGGTGTTCAGCGGATTGCAATATGAATCCTGCTGTTGGGCCTTTCAAATTACCGGTCGTCGCCAAATCGCAACTGATTTAAATCAAGCGATAGGCCAAGAACAAGCCACTTTTGATTCAAGCATTGGGTTTAATATTGTCTTAAAAGGGTTAGGTAGTAAAAGCCGTTATGATGCACAAAAATTATTACAACAAGGTATTTTTGGCTATCGTAGACCGTATTTTCTTAATAACTAGTATTACCGTACTATTAGCAAGAGTATTAGAAAAAGTATGAATTTAAAAAAATTATTAGCATCAGCATTTTTGACGCTTGGTTTATACCAAAGCGCTTTCGCAGCCCCTGTTGAAATAGACAAGGTGGTTGGTATTGTAAACCAAGGGGTTATTTTACAAAGTGAAGTTGACACCATAGTTAACCGTGTAAAAACCCAAGCCAAAGAGCAAGGACAAGAATTACCTTCGGATGATACGCTACGCATTCAAGCAATGGAGCGCTTAGTAAATCAAGCGCTGATGATGCAATTAGCCGAGCGTATGGGGTTAGAAATCTCTGATAGTCAACTGGATCAAACTTTGGTTAGTATGGCTAAAGAACAAGGCGGAACAATTGCAGACTTGCGCCGTACGATTGAAGCGTCAGGCGAGAGTTTCCAGTCTTATCGTGAAGAAATTCGTAAAGAAATTACTACTCAACAAGTGATGCGCGCAAACGTAGATCGTCGTATTTATATTAGCCCGCAAGAAGTTGATAACCTTTTAAAAATAATGGAAAGCCAAGGTCAAAATACGGAAGAGTATGACATTGGTCATATCCTCATTGATATTCCAAATAATGCCACTGCAGATGAAATTTCTGATGCAAAAACTCGTGCCGATAAAGTCATCGAATTTTTACGAGAAGGTAAAGAATTCAAACGCATCGCTATTTCATCATCAAGTGGTTCAAAAGCTCTTGAAGGTGGTCAGCTAGGTTATATGAGTATCAATGAAATGCCGTCATTATTTGCTGAAGCAGTTAAAGGCACTAAAAAAGATGCCATTATCGGCCCGCTACGCTCTGGCGCTGGTTTTCATATCATTAAAGTGCAAGATATTCGTGGTCGCCAGGTTGTTGAAACAACTGAAGTTCGTTCTCGCCATATCTTAATCAAGCCGTCAATTATCTTAAGTGAAGAAAAAGCCCGCAATATGCTAAATGGTTTTGCCAAAGAGTTACGCGCAGGTACAGCTGATTTTGGTGAGCTTGCTAAAGAGTATTCAGAAGATCCAGGCTCTGCACTTAAAGGTGGAGAGTACGATTGGACAGATCCTACAACCTATGTGCCACAGTTTAGAGACGCCCTACTATCACTTGATAAAAATGAGATCAGTGACCCGTTTAGAACCACATTTGGTTGGCATATAGTGCAGCTATTAGACAAACGCATTGCTGATAAAACCGAACTAGCTAAACGTAACCGTGCTCATGGCATGCTCTTTAATCGTAAATTTAAAGAAGAAAGCTTTAACTGGCAGCAAGAAATGCGTGAGCAAGCCCATGTTGAAATTTTCCCAATTGATGAATAACCAATGATTCTACGTATTGCAATTACTCCCGGCGAACCTGCCGGGATCGGCCCAGATTTACTGTTGCAACTTGCACAGCATGATTGGCCTGCGCAGCTGGTTGTGATTGCTGATAAGCAGTTATTACAACAGCGAGCCAAACAGCTTGGTTTAACAATCAATTTAATTCCATTTGATGAAAACGCAGCAGCAGCAATCGCTCCAGCAGGGAGTGTCTATCTGCACCAAGTTGATTTAGGTGCCGAAGTTGAAATGGGTGTATTAAATGATGCCAACGGCCAATACGTACTCGATACTTTACGTATCGCGTGCGAAAAAAATATGAATGGTACGTTTGCTGCGGTTGTAACTGGCCCTGTTAATAAAGGTATTATCAATAAAGCTGGTATTTCATTTAGCGGCCATACCGAATACTTTGCCCAGCAATCAAACACCCCTGATGTGGTGATGTTGTTAGCTACTGAAGGCTTAAGAGTTGCACTAGTGACCACGCACATCCCACTAGCTTATGTATCACGTGCTATTACAAGTGAGCGTTTAAGTAAAGTTGCGGGTATTTTAAACCATGATTTACAAACTAAATTTGGTATCGAAAAACCACGTATTTTAGTCTGTGGGCTTAACCCTCATGCGGGTGAAGATGGCCATTTAGGGCGTGAAGAAATTGACACCATCACCCCAACCATTGAACAGCTAAATAGTGAAGGTATGAATTTAATCGGGCCATTGCCTGCTGATACCTTGTTCCAAGACAAATATCTATCACAAGCTGATGCTGTGCTGGCAATGTATCACGATCAAGGTTTACCTGTGCTAAAATACAAAGGTTTTGGCAAATCGGTTAATATCACCCTTGGTTTGCCGTTTATACGCACCTCAGTTGATCACGGTACGGCGCTCGATTTAGCCGGTACTGGTGATGCTGATGTTGGTAGTTTTGAATTAGCGATCCGCGAAGCAATTAAGCTCGCCCATGAAAAAGCACAAAATCAATGACAGATAAAGTACATTTAGGACACCGCGCCCGCAAACGTTTTGGGCAAAACTTTTTATGTGATGAGATGATCATCGATAAAATCGTCACCGCGATTGATCCTAAACCTGAAGATAATTTAGTTGAAATCGGTCCTGGTCTAGGTGCTATCACTGAACCGGTAAGTGAGCTAAGTGGCCACTTAACGGTTGTTGAGCTAGATAAAGATTTAGCCCAGCGCTTAACTGAGCATCCTTTTTTAGGGCCTAAGCTTACTGTGCATCAAGGTGATGCAATGAAATTTGATTTTTCAAGTTTGATCAAAGCTGACCGCAACAAACTAAAAGTGTTTGGTAATTTACCGTACAATATTTCAACACCGTTACTGTTCCATTTATTCGAGTTTGCCGACAACATTGAGCATATGCATTTTATGCTACAAAAAGAAGTGGTAAAACGCATGGTAGCAGGACCTGGTAGTAAAACATTTGGTCGCTTGAGTGTAATGACACAGTATTACTGTAATGCAATGCCTGTCATCGAAGTACCACCAGAGTGTTTTAAACCAGCACCGAAAGTTGATTCTGCCGTTATTCGTTTAATACCGAAAAAGCCAGAGCAACGTACAGCAAAAAGTACTAAAATTCTTAACACTGTGTGTTTAGAGGCCTTTAATCAGCGCCGCAAAACACTGCGCAACAGCTTAGCTAATTTACTCACCGCAGATGAATTAACTAGCATTGGTATAGATATCACGTTGCGTGCTGAAAGCCTTTCGTTACAACAATTTATTGATATAGCTAATTGGATTTATGACAACAAGCAGTAATTTGGGCTCACCCATCAAAGTATCGGTAGAAACATTTTATGTTGAGGGTCAATCACAACCTGAACTTGATAAATATGTATTTGCTTATTCCGTTACCATTAAAAATCACAGTCTATGCAGCGCAAAGTTAATTAGCCGCTATTGGTTGATCACTGATGCAAATGGTAAAGAAATCGAAGTACAAGGTGAAGGCGTAGTCGGTGAAAAACCAACTATTGGTCCTGGTGAAAGCTATAAATATACCAGTGGTGCAGTGCTAGATACTCCCGTAGGAACGATGCAAGGTTATTACACCTTGAAGAATGAGTTCGGTACAGAGTTTGATGCACCTATTAATGTTTTTCGTTTATCACTGCCTAATATTTTACATTAAATAACCTGAAATCGGGTTAAGATATTTATTAACGCATTGATTTAATGATATAACTAGCCTTTAAGCTGTCCTGTCGGAGATTTTCAGAGATAACAAGGCGAATTTACGCGTCAATAGCTGGCCTATTGCAAGTAGATTCAACGCAGTTAGCGTTGAAAATAGCCACAGGAGATAGATTTATTCTCCCGAATTTAGGTTAAATAATGGCAAATTATGCGATAGGTGATCTACAAGGTTGTTATAAAGAATTTCAAGCTTTGTTGCTGCAAGTTGACTTCAACCCAAGCAAAGATCACCTTTATTTAGTGGGCGATATTGTCGCCCGCGGCCCCGACTCACTTGCCTGCCTAGATTATATATATACACATCAAGATAGCATCACCGTTACCTTGGGTAATCACGACTTACACCTGATTGCCAATTACATGTTAGATAAACCCGCTAATCCTAAAGACAAGCTCACCGCCCTGCTTGATTCCACAAAGCTACCTGCTTATATAGCCATGTTACAGCAGCAACCACTTGCTTTATGGCTTGAAAAAGAACAGGTATTTATTAGCCACGCCGGCCTCAACCCTGCATGGTCAATTGAACAGGCTCTACAACATGCACAATTTGCTGAATCCTGCTATCAAGGTGAGAATGCGCGCGATTTTTTCAAACATATGTATGAGCAGCATCCTAGCCTTTGGAGTGAACAACTCAATGACTTTGAGCGGTTTCGTTATATTGTAAATTACTTTACTCGAATGCGATTTTTAACTCTTGATGAACAATTAGAGTTAAGCTATAAAGGTGGTATTGCTAACGCTACTGCAATGATCCCTTGGTTCAAGCACCCAAAATTTACAACTTTTAAACAACATATTGTTTTTGGTCATTGGGCTGCTCTTGAAGGTGTAACCGATCATGAAAATATCTACGCTTTAGACACTGGTTGTGTGTGGGGTGGAGCTATGACCTTGCTAGAATTAAAAAACAAACAATTATTCAGCATTAATTCAGCTAATTCTATCTAAATAACCTGAAAAAAAACTCATCTTCTGTTAGATTTAAAGTTATAAATGTTAAAAGTAATTAAATTTAATTACTTAACTTATCCGCAATAAAGCCGATAAAGTCTAATTGCTACTCTCTTTATGGAATTTTTATATGAACTTAACTGTCAGCCAGCGTATTTGGGGTGGTTTTATTTGTATCACCTTATTACTTCTTTTAATTGGGGGTAATTCACTGTTCAGAATCGCAAATATTAATAATTCAGCGCAGCAAGTAAATCAATTATCATTGCCTGCACTGGAACAAAGTTCTGAACTTCAGGTTGAGTTTATCTTAATGAGTAAAGCTGCCCAAGCAAGCTTTTATACCACTTCAGCTGCAGAGCTTGCGCCAATTGAAAAATCAGTGTTCGAACAAAAACAACGCTTTGATAAATCTTACTCGCAATTACGACAAGTTGTCAGTGACAATGCTCAACTAAATCAAAGTAGTCAAAGCGTGGAACGAACTTACAAAAGTTTTATTAAATTAGTAGAAGATTTATTAAAAGATAAAAAAACTCAATTAGAACTCAATAAATCATTACGAGCACAGTTAGAAACTATTGAGCTTGCTGCAGAAGATGCTAACTCTGTGGTTTTGGATATTATCGATATTGATGGTTTAGAAAGCAGTGATAGCAGAGCCTATCAAGCAGCTAATAAATTAGAAAATAACTTTTTATCTTTGGTGACTAACAGCACTGACATGCTGACAGTTAAAACCCAAAATACCTTAGATATCGTCAAAAATGAGCAGCTTTATTATTTAGAAGAAATTGAGCGTAGTTTAAAGCTACTCAAACCGGTTGTTGAAGCCGCTGAGCCGGGTTTATACAACGATCTAAACAACTACTTTGTCTCTATTCGCGATAACATTCTCGGCAACAATAGTATTTCAGCTAATAAAAAGCGTTTAATTGATGTGATCGCAATGACTGAAACGGAACTTACTGAGGCAGAGCAAGCTACGGCAACTGCATTAAAACAACTCAACGAGTTAGTCGCTCAAGCGAGTAATGTTGCTTTTGAATTACAAAAAGAAGTTAGGATCGACGTCGACTCAGCCAACTTATGGACTTGGGTTGGTATGATAAGTGCTACCTTACTAGCTATAATAGTGGCTTATATAACAGTTAATCGCATTACTAAACCACTTGCAGAAGTTAACCGCATTCTTGATATTGTTGCTAGTGGCGATATGACACAACGTCTTGATGATACGGCTAAAGATGAATTTGGTGAGCTATCGCGTAGTTGTAATACACTTATCGCCAGCTTACGCAGCTTGATCAAAGGCATTATATCTCGTTCCACACAACTTGCCGCAGCCTCAGAAGAAACGTCTGCTATTACCGGTGAATCAAGCCAAGCAATCCGTAATCAACAAGCTCAGGTAGAGCAAGCTGCAACAGCGACAACGGAAATGAGCAGTACCTCGCAAACAGTAAGCAATAGCGCACAACAGGCACTTAAAGAAATCAAAAATGCCGATAAAGAAGCTGAACGTGTTAAGGGGATTTCTAGCCAGAATAAATCGACCATTGAGCAGCTAGCTCGTGAAGTTGAATCAGCCTCACTAGTCATTAATAAGCTTCATCAAGATAGCGCCTCGATTGGTAGTATTCTTGATGTTATTCGTGGTATCGCGGATCAAACTAACTTACTAGCACTTAATGCAGCTATTGAAGCAGCACGTGCCGGTGAACAAGGTCGTGGTTTTGCCGTTGTTGCTGATGAGGTTCGTTCATTGGCTAGTAAAACACAAGCCTCGACTCAAGAAATTCAAGCCATGATAGAATCATTGCAAACAGGCGCGGAAGCAGCCGTGACTGCAATGTCTAAAGGCAAGCAACAAGCTGATTCTTGTGTTGAACAATCAGACCTAGCCAACGCAGCACTGGATTCAATCACCTCAGCGGTTGCTTTAGCACATGATGTGAGTGAAGAAATATCGACAGCAGCACAAGAGCAACAACAAGTCTCACAAGAGATTAGCGAGCGCCTTGAGTCTATTGTAGCCATTGCAGAACAAACCGCTGAAGGAGCTAATCAGACTAATATATCAAGCTCTGAGGTCGCTAAACTTGCCGAAGAGTTACGCTTATCTGTAGATGAGTTCAAAGTCTAGGGTAAAGCTAATTAAAACAACAAAGCCGTGTTGATTTAAAACACGGCTTTTTTTGAAAAAAATAAACCACCGATATCCCACTTCTCACTGCTGAGCTAACAAATTGCGTGAGAACAGCCAATTATTATTATTTCATCGTCCACAAACTAGCTTTGCTTGTTGGCAATACTCCATTATTTTTCCACAAAAAAGCCGAACTCCACGTTAATAAAGTTCGGCTTCTAATGATCATCAAGCTTAGCTAGATTACTTTACCTATGCAGCAGGATACTCGCGATACGCACGCTCAATATTCTTCGCTTGCTTTTTAGAGATACCTAAATGCGCAAGTGCTACACGTAAACGTGCGCGCGATAGATCTGAGCCTAATATTTCCATTGCATCAAGTACTGATGTTGAAGACGTTTTGCCAGTAATAGCGACAAATATCGGCTCTAAAAAGTCTTTAATCTTCAGCTCATGGAAAGTAGACACCGCTTTAGCTATAGCAAATATTGCTGATTTTTCCCAGCTTCGTAAGCCTTCAAGCTCCCAGATAAAGAACTGTAAAGCTTGGCGAATTACATCTTCATCGGCTTTACCAGCGGTCAGTAACGCAGGGTCGTAAGTTGGAATGCCACCGACAAAATGACCGGCTAAATCAACCATATCTGATAGGGTATTAATGCGGGCTTTCGCCTCTGGTAATACTTTAGCAAGCATTGCCCCATTAAACTTCCAATCTACAAAGCGCTGAATTAGCTCTTCGTTGCTGAAGTTTTCGCGGATCCACATGCCGTTTAACCAGCTTAGTTTATCAACGTCAAATACTGGGCCACCGAGTGATACACGCTTCATATCAAAATGTTCAATCATTTCAGCAAGCGTGAATTTTTCACGCTCATCCGGCATTGACCAGCCCATGCGTCCAAGGTAGTTAAGTACCGCTTCAGGTAAGTAACCCATTTCTTTATAGTAATTAATAGAAGTTGGATTTTTACGCTTAGATAGCTTTGACTTATCTGGATTACGTAATAGTGGTAAGTGACCAAGCACCGGCGCTTGCCAACCAAAATCTTCATATAATTTTAGCAGCTTAGGCGCAGAGTTGATCCACTCCTCACCACGGAAAATATGGCTAATTTCCATATGGTGGTCATCAACCACGTTAGCTAAAAAGTAAGTTGGGAAACCATCGGCTTTAAGTAACACTTGCATATCAACGTTTTCCCACGGGATCTCAATTTCACCACGTAAGTAATCGTTAAATTTAAAGGTACCTTCGCTTGGAATATTCATACGTATAACGTAAGGCTTACCGGCAGCTAAGTTGGCTTTAATTTCGTCATCAGTAAGGTTTAAACCACGGCCATCGTATTTAGGACGCAGGCCTTCAGCCATTTGCTCTTCACGCATTTGGTCCAACTCTTCGCTGGTTGCAAAACAATAAAATGCTTTGCCATCATCAACTAACTGATGCGCATATTTTTTATATAAATCGCTACGCTCTGATTGACGATAAGGACCAAACTCACCACCGACATCAGGACCATGATCCCATTCAAGCCCTAACCAACGAAGACTATCCATAATCGCTTGTTCTGATTCTGAAGTGCTACGTACTTGGTCTGTGTCTTCAATACGAAGTACAAATTCGCCACCTTGCTGCTTAGCAAAACAGTAATTAAATAAGGCGATATAAGCGGTACCAAGATGCGGGTCACCGGTTGGTGACGGCGCAACACGTGTACGAATTGTCATGGTTATGTTCTCTTTCAATGGACAATAAAATATGCGCTAAATGCTAACACAGCAAATGCGCTTGAAAAATGAATATTAAGCTGCAGCTTTATTTAAGTAAGCAATGATATCGTTTGATTCATATAACCAAGTGACTTGGTTATCTTTTTCGATACGTAGACACGGTACTTTTATTTTTCCGCCTTGTTCGAGCAATTCTTGACGATACCGTTCATTACTTTTCGCGTCGCGCGTTTCAACTTTTAACCCTTCGCGTTTAATTGCACGGCGCACTTTTACGCAGAATGGGCAAGCTTTGAATTGATATAGTTTAAATTGTGCAGTGAGTTGATCAAGCTGAGCTTGCTCTCCCGCAGGACGTTTTTTACTACGTGGTGTAAAAACAAAATCAAAAAATAAGATCAAACTACCTAATAACCAACGAACTAATTTCATCAACTGGGCCCTGTTTACAACAATTTAAGGGCACAGATTTTAGCACAGAATATAAAGCTAAAATAGCATCAAAGAACGCGAATCCATCTCCTAAAAGGTAAAGCAATCCACGTTATTTTAAAAATATAAAGCAAAACTCAATACCGCAGTGAAAAGGCCGGCATCAAAGAATAAAAGCTTGAGTCTTGCTGTATTATTAAACTATTCATTTATATCCTCAAGGGATGACTTTAATGTTTTACAATGTAGTAGCTTGATAATCTAAAACAACACCAAATCATCTCGATGGATCACTTCACTACCGCAATCAAAAGCTAGTAACTTAGCTATTTCACTTGAATGACAACCTTTAATAGTGTCGGTTTCAGCTTTACTAAAACGTACTAACCCACGGGCCACTAATTGTTGATCACTGGTGACTAAATCAATCAAATCGCCACGTTCAAACTGCCCGCGCACACCGCGTACGCCTTTGGCTAATAAACTAGCGCCTTGTTTCTGTAAAGCATTTACTGCGCCATCATCAATCACTATTTGGCCACTACTTTTAGGTCCAGCTAACAGCCATTTTTTACGGCCATCTCTTGGCGCTGTTAGCTTTACAAAGCGTGTGCCTGGTAACTGTTCGCTCATACAATTAAGGATCACATTTTTACCAGCACCTTTGGCTATAATCACTTCCACCCCGGCTCGACGAGCGATATCAGCGGCTTGCAATTTCGTTGCCATACCACCCGTGCCTAGACTAGTTCCACTGCCACCAGCAAGCTGGCGTAACTCATCATCAATATGTGCCACTTCGTCAATTAATTGCGCATTAACATCAGTACGTGGATCACTGGTAAATAAACCTTCTTGGTCGGTTAGTAATAATAATTTGTCGGCATTAGCTAATATAGCGACCAGTGCTGAGAGGTTGTCGTTATCACCGACTTTAATTTCAGCAGTTGCGACCGCATCATTTTCATTAATGATTGGCACCACGTCATAACTTAATAATGCAGTTAAAGTATCGCGGGCATTGAGGTAGCGTTCTCGGTCATCAACGTCAGCGCGAGTCAGTAGCATTTGCCCTACATTCACGCCATATAAAGCAAATAAGCTTTGCCAAATGTGGATAAGCTGACCTTGACCAATCGCGGCAAGCATCTGTTTATCAATCAAAGAACGACCGCAGGGTTTTAATAGTTGCTCTCGGCCAGCAGCCACCGCGCCACTTGATACCAGCACAACTTGATGACCTTGCTTTTTTAATTCACAACATTGGCGAACTAATTCAACCATGTGTGCTTTGTCGAGTTTATCGGTTCCACCAGTGAGTACACTCGTTCCCAGCTTAACCACTATTACCTGTGCCCTTTGCATGCTTTTTACTACACAAAAATATTGAAGGATTTATTTATACCAGTTATCGATTTTTGAACAAGTTAAAAATATTCAATCACGGTGCTGACGTGCTAGGATCGTGTTTTAATTCACTTTAAAGCGACCTTCATGCCAGCCAGTTTATGTTTAATAATCGCCACCTTTTTATGGGGTAGTTCTTTTATCGCGCTGAAATACGCGATCGCCATTTATGACCCTGCACTGGTGATTTTTTTACGCATGTTAACCACCTTAGTCATGGCATTGTGCTTATGGCGTTACGTTATTCGCTTTAAATATCATCAAGGTGACTGGAAATATCTGGTGGGGATGTCGCTGGCTGAGCCCTGTTTGTATTTTTTATTTGAAGGCCATGCGATGGAATATACTTCAGCTTCTCAAGCGGGGGTTATTGTATCGTGCTTACCGATTATCGTAGCACTTTTAGCGTTTTTTATGCTCAAAGAGTATATTAGTAAGGCCATTGTGATTGGTTTCACTTTTTGTATTGGCGGCAGTATCTTATTAACTTTAATGTCGCCAAGCTCAGAACAGGCTCCCAATCCATTGCTGGGTAACTTTTTGGAGTTAATGGCAATGGTCTGCGCTGCATTTTATACTATTTCAGTTAAACATTTAGTTGCTCGCTACTCACCATTAACCTTAATTGCACTGCAAGGTTTTAGCGGTAGTCTGTTCTTTGCGCCATTTCTACTGTTTATTGATTTACCCAGTGAAAATCAACATGACCTTGGCGCATTATTAAGTATTTTATATTTAGGTTCTTGCGTCACCTTAGGCGGCTATGGTTTGTATAATTACGCAATTAGTAAGGTATCGGTGCTCACTGCCGCAGCCTATTCAAATTTAATACCGATTTTCACCCTAATATTATCAGCAATTATCTTGGGAGAAGTGCTTTCTCTTAGCCAATGGCTCAGCATTGGCGTGGTATTTGTAGGTGTAATGATAAGTCAGCGTCATCAAGAATTGGTAGTAGACATAGATAACACCGATGCAGGTGATGGCAATTTATCGGCAGAGACTAATAATCGTAATTCAGTCCCGGAGGCTAAAGAGTCAAACGGATAACAGGTTAATAAATACAAGCCTTTATGCGCTAAAAAATCGTACTGGGACTGATGAATAACCGCAATCCCACGCACTCGATAGCGATCAATTTGGCCATTTTGCGTTTGTAAGCTAAATTGCTCACCCACATTCACTTTTTGTAAGAAAGCAAAGTGAGTGTCATTATGTCCAGCAATTAACACGCCTGCTTGCTCAGAGCCTAGCTCTGCACTAGCTAAAAAGTGACTCGGGGCAAACGCTAAGTTACGGCCACTGGCTCCTGCTAATATTGTTAAGGTTTGCTTTTGGCTTGGCCAATTCAGTTGTGCAGTTACATAACTATCAGCATAGAACCAGGGTTTAACTTGTTGCTCTGGCGTTGTCAGTGCCACTTGCCAAGCCTGCTCTATAAGGCGTTGTGCCAGCCAGGCTTTAGCTTGCATATAACTACCATGACCAAGCAACGCCAAGCCAACAATCAACAATATAGCGCCAATCACTGCTTTCATTTTTTCAGTCTCGACACTGCAAATCCAGCCAACAGCATGCAACCGAGTAAAATATGTAGTCTGCTTTGCCCATCAGTTTGTGGCAAACTCATTGCTAGACCCTGAGGTCGTTGATTAACCACTTGCACATTCTGCTCAGCAACAGTGCTCGATGCTGTCTGTTCAATCGCTACAAAGGCGGTAAACGGACTAAGTAATTGATGTTCAAGCGCTAGACTCTCAACCTGTGCTTTAACCTGCTCTTGCTCGTTATAAAGTAATAATGATTTAATTTTTTGCCGTGCCCACAACCTTGCAATTCCATGAGCCGGTCGCCCTTGTTGTGTATTTAACTTTATCGACAACGGTCCTTGCGCCGTTTGCCCCGCTAAAGTAACGCCGGCATTATTATCAAGCTTTATAGCAACCATCACCGGCTCTGAAAAATACAGATCGGGTAACGGCGATGGCCAATATTCAAGAGCTTGATTTGCCAAATCACTGCTTAGCGCAAGTTGAGTAATTGCAGGATGAGCTAACTTATCAAATAGTTGCTGCATTTTTGGTTGCACGTCACTACTGCTGCCAATATAAGTAAACGTTCCGCGCCCAACATCTGCAGCTCGACGCATAAAGTAACTATTAGGCGCACTACCGATACCAATCGTAAACAAACGACTATCACCTAGTTGCGCACTAATATGTTTAAACAATGCATCTTCATTACTGACACTGCCATCGGTTAAAAATACCACTTGACGCACATACCCTAGATGCTCACGAGCATCTAGTACACCATCTAATGCCCCTTTAATATCAGTGCCGCCATCAGCTTGTAAATTATATACAAAGCGCTCAGCACGGCGTAAATTAAAATCATTAGCCGGCACAGGTTTATCGCTCATAGGCATAATTTGATCGTCAAAGCCGACAATATTAAAGCTGTCGTTACTATCAAGTAACGATAACGCATAATGAAGTGCACTTTTGGCTTGCTCCATTGACTGTCCGTGCATAGAGCCGGAAGTGTCGACTACAAAAATCATTTCTCTTGCTAGACGCTGAGTCTGCGTAAAATGATCATCCGGCGGCAGCAACATTAATAATCCATAACGCTCACCATTACTGAGCTGCTCAGTAAAAAATGCGGCTTGCGCTTGCTCTTTTTGCAGCGGTTTAAACTCCAGTAAAAAATCACGATTCACGGCACGTTGTTCATTTAAAGTAACTTGATACTGACCAAATGCCAGATTTTCGGTATTAATACGATGATATTTAGACTGAATATCCACCAGCTCTAGGCCAACATCAATATTAACCGTTAGCTTAAACTCGCCTTGAACCGCGCCTGCATTTTTAGTGGCCATGTAAATCGGTGCTATCCACCCCGTGGCAGCAATACTCGCTGATGATAACTCATTACTCTGCGAGTCAATCATATCCTCTGCTGTTTCATTTAATACCCCATTAATCGGATGGTAACGCGGCGTTATCGTGGTTGGAAATCGTAGTGCAAATGTACCACTGCGATAATCAATCACTTCTTGATATTGCAGCTCTATTTGTACTTCTTCGCCGGGGCCGATGTTTGCCACATTAGTGACAAACATGTTTGCACGCTGCTGGCGCACTAAAGCGGCTTGTTTACCCGCTTGTTGCGCCTGTTGAAAACGCAGCTCGGCTTGTGCTTTTTTATCAATTTCACCTTTGATCACTCGCTCACCAATGTGCATAGTCATAGCATGCACCGCACTTTCCTCTGGCAGCGGAAAGACATAGCGTGCATTAACAGCAAACGGGTTTTCATTGCGATAATGTTGAGTTACCACGACATGGTTTATCAATCCGGTGACTGTCATGGTGGCATCACTTTTTAAGATAACGCCAGGCGCTGCCTTTGCACCATTGCTGTCGAACATAGTTAGTTCTGGCGATGTGCTGGCGTTACTCGCACAGCTAACAAACGCGATGAAGGTAAAAAGGCTTCCCCGTAACCATAAATGGCTACGGGTCAGCACTTTGCTTGGTTTACTCAACATAAAAATCACTCCCTTGGCGGCTACTTGGCAAAATGGCGATTAGTTACTCGCGGTTTGGTTATACGGCTGCGTGCTTGGACGAGTTGTTAACGTTACACGGCGGTCAAACATGTTTTCTTCATAATTATCGCTATCTGCCACAGTTTGTTGCTCACCAAATGCGGTAGTCGTTAAGCGGGTATGGCTAATACCTTGCTTTATTAAGTAGCTTTGTACATTTGCGACTCGCTGTTTTGAAAGCGCTAAGTTAGCGAGCTCATCACCACGTTGATCGGCAAAGCCATTTAAATCCAGCTGCAAGTCTGGCTGGCTTTGTAGTAAATTCACTAGTTGATCAAGTTGGCTGGCAAAGTGCGGGGCAATCTCACTTGAACCGGTTTTAAATTGAATGGTCATTGCCATTAGGTTGTGCATTTTGGCTAATGCAAGGCGTTCGTTATTACTCTCAAGCTTATCGAGCTGCTCACTCATTTGCGCATTTTGAGCAAGTACATGCTGGTAATCATCGGTTTTATCTTGCAGCACAACTAAAGCTCGTTGTTGCTCGGCAATTTTATCTTCTGCCACTTCTTGCTCGCCAATCAAGCCTCCGGCAAATGCACCAACAAAGGCACCAATTGGGCCGCCAACAATACCGCCAACAATTGCCCCCGTACTTAAACCTATCACCGTTTCTTTATGAGTTTCTTTTGCTTTAACTGCAACTGTGTCAGCGTGGGCTAAGTTAGGTGCTGCAAAAATAGTAGCGACAGTGCAAGCGATAATCATTTTTTTCATGGTGTAATCCTTTTTTGCTTAATTACTTAATAGTTGGCAACTCATGGGTTGGTAGCTGCCCGATTTGGTATAACGCCATTAAAGCAAGCTCAAGTGGCAACAAAGGGGAGCAAAAAAGGCAAACTGCTGAGCAATTGTGGCAAAAAAAAGGCAATTGCTTTTTCGCCAGTGCGAAAGCAAAAAAATTAGGTATAGTGCAACTAGAATATAAGAAGGTGCTGTAAATGAAGAAGATTGCAATTATTGAAGACGAACCCGCGATCCGCGAAAATTACATGGAAATGCTCAGCGCGCAGGGTTATCTGGTCAGCGGCTATAGCAACCGTCAAAGTGCAGAGCATGCTTTTAATGACGCACTACCAGACTTAGCGATTGTCGATATTGGTTTAGGTCATGAAATTGATGGCGGTTTCTTACTATGCCAAACTCTGCGTTCGCTTTCTAAAACCTTGCCGATTATTTTTTTAACCGCCCGCGACAGCGAAATAGATACAGTGTGTGGCCTACGCATGGGCGCTGATGACTATCTCACTAAAGATATCAGCATGGCGCATTTGGCGGCTCGTATTGGTGCACTGTTTCGACGTATGGAAGCACTCGAGCAACCCGCTGATCAAAATGCTTTACTCAATCGCGGCCCGCTCACGCTTGATACTAAACGCATGCAAGTATTTTGGCAGCAGCAAATAGTCGATTTAACCGTAACTGAATTTTGGATGCTGCATTCACTGGCACAGCGCCCTGGGCATGTAAAAAGCCGTAACGAACTAATGAGTGATGCAAAGATTTACGTTGATGACAGCACTATCACTTCTCATGTTAAACGTATTCGCAAAAAATTTATCGCTTTAGATACTGACTTTGATTGTATAGATACCGTGTACGGTATGGGTTATCGCTGGGAGCAAGTGTAATGCTGCGCTTTGGTTTGCGCAGTAAATTTATATTGCTGTCGTGTTTTTTATTTTTACTGCCTTGGCTTGGCTATGAATACGTGTGGGAAATGGAAAAATTTCTGCGCCAAGGTCAAGAAAAAACCTTAGTCGGCACTACCCGAGCACTCGCCACGGCCCTGCATGAGCGCCCAGCATTATTTGACTCGCAAACCAATTTTTTAGATCAGGTTATAAAAGGCCGTGATCTCTACGCCTATAACCTTAGTAACCCCATTCAACTTGATGGCAAACTGTCGGACTGGCAGCCTTATCAAAGTCTTTTTTGGCATTACGACGAGCGCTATTTACAAACTAATAAACCAGACCATCAGCTTGAGGACTTATCGTTTGAGCATATGGTTGGTAAATATGAAAACTTTTTATATGCAGTATTTAAAGTTACCGATGACTCGGTGGTTTATCGCGCTAAAAACACCCTAAGTTTAACCCGTAATGATCACTTACAGATCATGTTAAAAACCCCACAAGGAGAATTTAAGCACTATATTGTTGCCGCTCGCCAAGATGGCTGGATCAACGCATTTGACGCACAAAGCAAAACCCCAATAACAAAAATTCAAGGCTATTTTGTCAGTACAGAGACTGGCTATAACATAGAGTTGCGGTTTCCGCTAACGATGCTTGGCAATAAGCTCGGCTTTGCAATTGAAGATTGGGATCAAGGCAAGCCTGAGCCACAGACTATGTCGACTTCAAACTTACAAAACCCCAATGATATTGGCTCAGTGCTGGTGCCCTCCCCTGAAATAAATCGTATATTAAAAGGTATGGGTCACAGCGGCAGCCGAATTTGGGTGGTTGATAATCATCACCGCGTGTTAGCGCAGTCGGGATCAATTCATCATGCCGACGGCGTTTGGGCTGATGGACTTAATGACCAGCCAGCAAAAACCTGGTGGCAACGATTTGAGAAAAACTACTTACATCCACTTTACTATAAAGTACTTACCCGCCCTGAAAATGAATTTTTAGATACCTTGCACGATGTCGCAGCGATGCAAGGCACACATATAGGTAAAGCACTCAGTGGCACACCAGCATCGTCTTGGCGACTCACTCCAGATAACAAAGCGGTTATTTTATCAGCCGCATATCCTATTTGGATCCAAGATAAGGTCATTGGTGCTGTAGTGGCCGAAGAGACTACCAATGGTGTTCGCACATTACGCAACAAATCGTTAGAGAAACTATTTAATGTGATTTTAGCAGTGATGCTAATAGGCACAGTAACGTTATTCTTTTTTGCATCAAGGATCTCCAGTCGTATTCGTCGCTTAAGAGATACCGCAGAGCAAGCCATTGATGCTCAAGGGCGAGTAACTGGCACTATTAATTACAGCGATTCAAACGATGAAATTGGCGATTTATCTCGCAGTTTTGCAAATATTGTAAGTCGCTTAGGTGGTTACACTAACTATTTAGAAACCATGTCGTCGCGATTATCTCACGAACTCAGAACACCCGTTGCGGTCGTACGTAGTTCCCTTGAAAACTTACAAATGCAGCCACAAAGTGAGCTGAGCCAAAAATACCTTGATCGTGCCAGTGAAGGAGTCGAGCGTTTAGGTAAAATAATCACCACCATGAGCGAAGCAACTCGCCTTGAGCAAAGTATTCAAAGCGCTGAAGCTGAACCGTTTGATTTGCGAAATGTGATCAATGGTTGTATGCAAGGCTACCAGCTAACCTATGCACAGCAGCAATTTAGCCTTAATATTTGTCCGCAACCATTACTACTTAACGGCGCGCCTGAGTTTATTGCTCAGTTGCTAGATAAACTAATCAATAATGCCTTAGAGTTTAGTGTTGAAGATAGCGCTATAAGTGTCAGCCTTGATCAACATGATAATGAAGCCCTGTTATGTGTCAGTAATCTAGGTCCACTTTTACCCGAGGGATTAACAGAGCATATTTTTGATTCAATGGTGTCGGTACGTAGTCAACAACTGCAGCAGCAACCACACTTGGGTTTAGGGCTTTATATAGTACGTTTAGTGTGTGAATACCATAAAGGCACAGTTAGCGCGGCTAATAATCAACAAGCTGATGGTGTGACTTTTACCGTTCGACTGCCTATTAATAATAATTAAGGATTACATTTATACACATTTTGTACGGTTAATGTTCACTTACAATTCAGTCGCGCAGACATATGCTTACTACTTAACTAAGTTGATAAGATAGGAGGCAATATGCAAGCGATACTGAAACGTGAAGAAATTGATTTTATTTTTGATTTATACAGCTATGAAGATAGTGATGAGTTAAACAGTAGCGAACCTAACTCTGATACTGAAAAACATGACATAACGCAATCAAAAGTAATTTATCAGCCTAGTTGTTTGACCTAAAAGTGGTTTGCTCATTACAATGGCGCACCTTGTAAAAGTACTGCCTAATAATGAAAACTCATTCTGCTAAAAAAGAACTTATTTTATTACCGATCTTACTGATTGTTATTTTACTGTGTATTGCTGGGCATTTTTTACTACAAGCCAGCTTCCAAGATAGCAATGTTACCGAGTATATGCTTGCTGCGTTACCTTTTGCTATGTTTGGCTTAGTGATTATCGCTTTTAAAATTGCCAGTAACAGTGAAGACAAAGAGCGTGCAGAACAAAGTGATAACGGCTAACGCTTGTACCACACACTCTCTTGATTATTTATAATATATGGTAACCAAACCAATCGGGCTTAATCGCTTGAGATTGCTCGCTCGGGGTTAGCTTGATATGTAATTGACTGTCGAGCAAGTCAATTGCAAAGCAATCATCTACATCATGTAAGTCATCTTTATGAATATGACTTAAACCTGCTAGTAAATCCTCTTTTGCTCTTTGTTTAGCTTCGTCGCTACTACTTGCTACATATAACGCAAAGTCATGCTGCTCAGCTAAGCTATCAGCACGATACGCTCCTAAATTTACAAAGTATAACTGCT
>NZ_JACJEY010000047.1:0-37264 GCF_014164295.1 Pseudoalteromonas sp. SG43-7 | reverse complement strand
CAACACACAATAGCAAGCATGAGTTTGCTATTGTGTGTCGTAATAAAGTACATACCTACTCAATTAATTTGCTAAAACTATCCCGCTCTTCATAAATAAAAATAAAACCATACCAGCAAAAGTATTATTGAATTCTCGCCTAAACAACGCATTAACTTATCTATGTCGCAAACAAGGTTACCCACACTTTCTTACAACTTAAAACAACAACACACAAAGCCCACACATATTTTTTCAATTTTGACCGCTATGATAATAACTTATCGACATGAACATAAATGGAATCATCTCATGAAAAAAAGCTTACTGATCTTTTTATTACTTTCCGGCTGTGCATCACAAGGCATTGACCGTAATGATCAAAATCAAATGGTTAAACGCTATTACGCTACTGTAGGGTCAATGCAGCAAGTAACGCTATCATCTGAGGTAGGTACAGGCATCGCAGCAGGCGCAGGCTTCGGCTTCGTTGACAACCTAGATGGTAATACTGAAGAAATGGTAGGCGGCGCAATTATTGGCGGCCTCGTCGGGGGCTTATTTACTGCCCTGTTTGAAGGCGGAAATACCGCATACCAGTACAACTTATACGCAGCTAACGAAGGTGACTTTACTGTTATTCAAAAGCACAAACTAGATAAAAATACGCAATGTGTAGTAGTAAATGCTGGAGGTAAAGTAACTCTAGAGCCTGTAGATAACGCATATTGCGAACCAAGCCTAAGCACGAATGAAAAAGCCAGCATTGCTAAATAGCGCTTTAGCAATGGCATAGTATAGTTGCTAGATCTACACTAATAACTTTTTCGAACAATATTAACTTATAGCAATATTGTGACCTCTTTTTAGCTATTTTGTATTTAGTTATAAAAAGAGGCTGCTCGAAGCAACAGCCTATAATTCTAACTACACTATCTAAGGTGCCCGCTTTCAACAATAGGCGTAACCCAATATTTTAATGGGGTGTATTGGCACACAGGGCTTAATGCCGTTTTAATTGTTTGCAGCTGCGCTAATAATATATGCACCTCAAACTGATAAAAACTGCGATGCCCTTCTACTTGCTCGGCAATATCAAATTCACTGTGCTCTTTACTGTAGCCTTCAATGTTTTTTAAGTTAAAGCCGGTAATGCAGTCTATGCCAATTAATATATCAACCACGTCATCTTTTATGTATGTGGGTACATTTAGGGTAAAAAGTAACTGTTCAGCCATGTTTTTTCTCCAACCAACCATAAAAGATAGGTAATAAATAAAGTGTTGTAATTGTTGAGGTAATTAACCCGCCAATAACCACAATTGCCAATGGTTTTTGAATCTCAGCGCCAGGGCCGGTGGCAAATACCAGTGGCAGTAAACCAAACATGGCGGTTGTGGCTGTCATTAACACTGGGCGAAGGCGTCTGCTTGCGCCATCTAAAATGCGCTGCGTTACATTGGCAGAAAACATTTTCATTTGCTCAAAGTAGCTGATCATCACAATACCATTGAGTACCGCTACGCCAAGTAAAGCAACAAAACCAACCGATGCAGGCACCGAGAGGTATTCATTACTAATAAATAGGGCAATCACTCCTCCCATTAATGCAAACGGAATATTAGCAATTATCAGCGTTGATTTAGATAAGGATTTAAACGTGGTAAATAAAATAATGAAAATCAGTATTAATGCCACAGGAATAAGCACCAGCAAGTTTTGTGTTGCACGTTGCTGGCTTTCAAATTCGCCACCAAACGACAAGGTAAAACCACTGGGTAACTTTATGCTGCTATTAATTTTAGCTTCCAGTTCATTTACATAACTAACCACATCGCGGTTATCCACATTAACGCTTACAGAAGCAAAGCGCTTTGCTTTTTCTCGCTCTATTAACAATGGCCCCGTTTTAAAGCTAATATTAGCCACCTCTTCAAGTGGTAGTAGGCTGTTGTCGGGCATTAAAATTAGCTTTTGCTTTAATGCGCTCATTGACGACAACTCAAAGTGTGCTGCGCTTTCGCCTTTTTGTGAATTAAACACAATAGGGATCACGCGGTTTCCTTCTTGCAGTGCCGATACCTGTAGGCCTTCTAATTGCGACTTTAAATAATCGCTTAATCCTTCGGTGGTTAAACCAAACTGACTGGCAACCTCAGGAATAAGTTTAATATTTACGTATTTACCCCCTTCAATAAGCGCCATTTGCACATCACTTGCGCCGTCAATATTAGTGGCAAGTGCAGTGACTTTTTCAGCTAATGAGGCAAGTGTCGCAATGTCATTACCGAATACTTTAATCGAAATATCACCGGTGCCACCGGTGAGCATTTCTGATACCCGCATTTGTATTGGCTGAGTAAAGCCAATATTTACTCCTGGAAATTGCGCAAGTGTTTGTCGAATATCCTCGATTAGCAGCACTTTGGAGTCAAAACGCCACGTATCTTTTGGCGCTAATTCCATAAATACATCGGTTTCGTTTAACCCCATAGGATCAAGCCCGAGTTCATCGGAGCCGGTACGGGCAACAATTTGTACGATTTCTGGGGTGTTTTTTAACAGTGTGGCTTCAATTTGTTTATCGATATCCAGCGAGGCTTGCAAGGAAATACTCGGCGATTTTTCCAGTTGCACAATAATGTCGCCTTCATCTAAAACGGGCATAAAGCTTTTACCAAGCCCCTGAAATAACACCCCACTGAGCACTAAAACAGCAACTGATATAACACTTATTGCCACCGGCTTTTTAATTGCACGGGCAAGTGTTTTAGTATAAAAACCTTGTAATAATGTGACCATTTTAGGCTGGGTTACGGGTTCATTTTTTAATAACAATGAGGCTAAAATTGGAATAACCGTTAACGACAACAACAGCGCACTAAGCATGGCAAACACGATAGTGAGCGCCACTGGGGTAAATAACTTGCCTTCTAACCCTGTTAGCATTAATAGCGGTGAAAACACGATAATTATAATGATTGTGCCTGAGAACACTGGCGCCGCGACTTCTTTACAGGCGCGATAAATAACATGCAGCCGAGGGAGGTGCTGATTATTAGCCAACCGATTCACTATGTTTTCAACAATAACTACCGATGAGTCCACCAGCATACCAATGGCAATCACTAAGCCACCTAAACTCATTAAATTAGCCGATAAATCAAACTGCTTCATCATTATAAATGTCAGCAATGCCGACATAGGTAAAGACAAAGACACCACCAATGAAGAGCGAATATCACCTAAAAACAAGGCAAGTAGCACTATCACTAAAATAATCGCTTGGCCTAGTGCGCTGGTAATGGTGCTAATTGCGGTATTTATTAAGTTAGAACGGTCGTAAAACACATTAATTTTTGTGCCTTGCGGTAATGACGCTTCAATGGTGCGAAGTTTATCTTTTACATCTGCAACAACTTGCGCTGTATTACTATTTTTAAGCGCAATTATAAGCCCTTGTACCGCCTCTTCACTGTTTTTAGTGACTGCGCCATAACGGGTTAAACTGCCAACGTGTACCGTGGCAATATCACTTAACCTAATAACCTTATTTTGAGTGGACTTAATCACGGTATTTTCAATGGCGGTTATATCGGTGTATTTTCCCTCAGTGCGCAAAATTAAGGTGTCGTTGCCTTTTTCTAAGCGCCCTATGCCACCGTTTTGATTCGTTTGCGTGATTGCCAACTTCATTTCATCAAAGCTGACTTGATGCTGTTGCATCAATAAAGTATTGGGAAGTATTTCATAGGTTTTTGAAAAGCCGCCAAGGCTATTCACATCAGCAACGCCGGTTACAGTGCGCAATAATGGACGAATTTGCCAATCTAAAAGCTCTCTTTTTTCAATCAGCGATAAGTGAGTACTTTCTATGGTAAACATGAACACCTCGCTCAAAGGCGTGCTCATTGGCGCCATGCCGCCACTAATATTACTGGGCAAGGTGGGTAAAATATTTAATAAACGCTCATTAACTTGCTGACGGGCCCAATAAATGTCGGTGCCCTCTTCAAAGTCAATGGTAATATCGGTAATAGAATACTTAGTGGTAGAGCGCAGCATTTGCTGTGACGGAATACCCAGTAATTCGGTTTCAATCACCCGTGTTACTTGCGATTCTATTTCAAGGGCGTTCATGCCGGGTAATTTGTAAACTATTTTAACTTGGGTGGGCGATATTTCTGGAAAAGCATCCACCGGAATACTTAACCAAGATTTAGCACCAATGGCCATAGCAACAATAACAAAAATACTAACAAACAAACGCTGAGTAAGTGAAAACTTAATAAGCTGGTTTAACATTTATTCTCTCCCTAAGTGAAGCAACATACCTTGTAGCGCACTTACCGAGCTTATTAGTACCTGCTGATCATCTAGGTTTTTATTGGCAGTAAATACATAGTCTTTGCCTTGTGTACCCTTGAGCTCAATCGGCAGTAACTCAAGGTTATCGCCAGACTTTAAAGCAATGTAATTAACATCTTCAAATTCAAACACCGCTGACTTTGCTATTTTAAAGCCCGTTAATTTATTTACCGGTGTGACTTTGATAGTTTGCCCCAGTGTCAGCTGGCATTCATTCGAACTTGGTGACGCCCACACAATTTGATGGTATTTATCTGCAATACTGTCATAGCTCTCAATATTTAAGCTGCAACTTTGTGACAGCTTGAAATGCGCTAACGTGTTGGAAAAACTAAGAGGGACTTTAATCTTAACGCGAATACTACTTGCATCGATAATATCAAACGCGGTGTCACCCATCATACGGTTTCCCGACTCATTGGTGAGTTTTAAAATGCCCGTTTTTGGACTCACTAAGGTCACGTTTTCACTGTCATCAATGTTTAAAAATGCCATTTGATGTTGCATATGTTCAAAATTTAGCTTGGCTTCAAAATAGCTTTTTGTGATTTCAACCCATTCAGAGCTTCTTATTATTTTGTTTTTTAAGTGCTGTTGGTTTATGTCGTAATGGCTTTTAGCAATAGCGAGCATATCTTTTGCTGATTGATAGACATCTAAAAAATGGTGAACATCACAGCCCTCAACGCTTGCGATAGTGGCGCCCTTTTCTACCATGCTGCCGTTAGGGTATAAGTAACGAACCTGCTGTACATCAAACGCAAACAGCACCGTATAATTGACCCCGGGTTTGAAATTGACTTCACCAATTAAACTTTGCCCGTTAATAAACTCTGTTTTTTGAATCGGCGCAAATTCAACATCAAAACCACTGAGTGACGAAAGCCCTACAGGTGCTAAATTTTGCGAAGCAAACACAGGATTAAATGTTAATAAAGCCACCGTAAAGAAGAAAAATAACGTATATTGAATACGCAAAAAATGACGCATTTTTTTTGTAAAATTTAACAGCATTTCGTTTGTTCACATTTGATTAATTTTATAGAATCAACCATGACTTTTTTAGACGGTTAAATCATCAGGCAAACGCCTTAACGTACCCAAAAATAGCGAAAATTACGCTATGGTACATTTGTCCATTGTATTTATAAGGCATTGATAATAGAGGTTTTAATGAGAGACAAGTTAATAGCAGCCACCTTGTTAATAATAATGGTGCTAAACTTTTTTGATGTACTAACGGATATACATTTAGGCGTGCCGCAGTGGCATATTTTTTCTGAGGGCTTAATCGTTGTCATTTCTGCAGCCTGTGCTATTTACTTAATTAGCGATATTCGTGCGCGTACTGCCAATATTAATGCGCTGAAACAAGAATTAGTGCATTCAAAAAAAGAACTTAAAAACATATCACAGGCAATGATGGATGCGCGTCATGAATACAGTGGTGTTATTCAAACCCAATTTTCACAATGGACATTGACTCGCAGTGAGCAAGAAGTCGCGATGTTATTACTTAAAGGCTTAAGCTTTAAAGAAATAAGCGCACTAAGAAACACAAAAGAAAAAACCGTACGCCAACAAGCGTCCGATATTTACAGCAAAGCCGATGTAGAAGGCCGACATGAATTTGCTGCATGGTTTTTAGAAGATTTTATGCAACAAGGACAATACCAACCAACAAGTTCAAGCCTCAATTAATTGAAAAGCTACAAAGGTGAGGCCTCAGGTTATTTCTATAGCATTGCATCCGCTGTGCATCAAATCTTAAGGAATAATTAAAAACCTTAATGATTATCTCTGTGTAAAACTAGATGAGTTCATTTTTACTATGACAACCATTGCTCAACTTAGCAAAAACATAACCCCCTACAGCCCCTGCAAGCAGCTGCATATAAAAACCCCAGCCTCTTGCGCCCGCTATAATAGTAATATTCATAATTGACTCAATAGCAATTAAAGCCGTAGCAAACGCCACAATACCCGCAATTACAAATAATTGCGCACCTTGTTTTTTAACTTTTTTAGCAATAAGCCAGGTAACCGAAAACGCGATGGCAAGTGCAATAGCAATAATAGCGCCATAGGTCGGTAGCAAGCCGAGCCAATCTTCAAGG
This sequence comes from Pseudoalteromonas sp. SG43-7, assembly GCF_014164295.1. Classification (NCBI taxonomy): domain Bacteria; kingdom Pseudomonadati; phylum Pseudomonadota; class Gammaproteobacteria; order Alteromonadales; family Pseudoalteromonadaceae; genus Pseudoalteromonas; species Pseudoalteromonas sp. SG43-7. The sequence continues at coordinate 30,800 of NZ_JACJEY010000047.1, read as the reverse complement.
GTTAAGTTAACACGGTCATTAAAGCCCACCACAACACCCACATTAACTAATTGATTGACAACGTATTGACTATGAAACAAGCTAGCGAGTGTAAATGTAAGTAACCAAGAAACTAAAAATGAAGGGAGTATACGTGTTAAAAACGACATGGTTATCTCAACTTAAAATGAAACTTTTTTCTTACAGTAGCAAAGGCTTGCAGGGTAAACAATCTCTACGTTGTATTACTCTACTCTCGCTTTTAGCGTTTTCTTGTAACGCCAGTGCAGAGCTACCAAAACAGCAATACACTGCTGATACCTTAGCAACGGGACTCAATTCACCGTGGAGCATGGTTAAACTCCCAAGCAATACCTGGTTTGTCACGGAACGTGATGGTCATATTGTTATCATTAAAAACAACCAACAAACCCGAGTTAAACTAGATTTCGAGGGCTTATACGTTGCAGGCCAAGGCGGCCTACTCGATATAGTGCTTTCGCCAAATTACAGTGAATCAAAAGAAATTATATTCACTTACGCTCAAGGTGAGCTTGATGCAAATAGGCTCGTTATTGCCAAAGCTACGTTTGATGGTGCGCAATTTTCAACGCCAAAAATTATTTATAAAGTTGCCACAGATAAAGACACACCGCAGCATTACTCTGGCCGCGCTCTTGTCCTACCCGATAATACCTTATTGTTTTCAAGTGGCGATGGCTTTGACTACCGTGAGCAAGCACAGGTTATGACCAGTCAACTTGGCAAAACATTACGCATAAACTTAAACGGCACGATACCAAACGATAACCCATTTATTAATCACAAAAATCCTGCAGCTCATGCTGTGTACTCACTCGGGCACCGTAACTTGCAAGGCTTGGTTTATGATTACGATACACAGCAAATTGTTAGCCACGAACACGGCCCCGCAGGCGGCGACGAACTAAACTATTTAACCCCAAGCACCAATTACGGCTGGCCGGTGATCACCAACGGAGATGATTACTCACAAGCACGTATTTCACCGTTTAGAGAATACCCTGGAATGGCTAAACCAACGGTTGATTGGACGCCCTCAATCGCCCCTTCTGGCATGGCTTATTATGGCTCAAAGCATTTAGCTTTTCCCTCACTACAACAGCATGTGCTAATCACTACGCTGGTCGATAAAAAGCTCTACAGCGTTAATTTAGCGAATGGTGAATTTACCCAGACTCATGTTTTACCAGAGGTAACTGGACGTTTGCGGGATGTATTTGTTACAACCGAGGGTAATATCGCGGTGTTAACCGATGGAAAAGATGCAAAATTGCTGCTGATAACGCCAAAGTAAGCAGATTATTCAATCAGTGTGCTGTTGAGATGACAAGGTTTTTCTTTAACTGATTTAATGCGGGAAAAAATATATTTTTCCATATCATTTTAGTTGTCACCGCATTGGAAATGAGGATTATTGTATTTTACTGGGGTGAATATGCAGGTGAAGGAAAAAGAAATACCTGTTCTGTTCTCTTGTTTTTGTATATTCCGATCGTTATCTATCCCATAGCAGGAACATAATGTCAGTACTTGAAAGCTCTGCAGAGGCCATTAAATCTGCACTAATTAAAGGTATTTCTAATGAACCACAACATATAAAATACTTCATTATAATCATCAAAAATTATTCGCCTATTCAGCTTTGGATCGAAAATTACAGAAAACCATATCAATTAGTATTTTCAGCTTTCAAAGCTTCTAATATTTTGACCATTACAAGATTAATAGATTTAAAATATCGCCATATTTTATCGCCGTTTCCTATGCAAATAGTTAAACAACCTTTGTGTTCTAAGAACAGACTATAGCATCATAAAATGCACGGGTAATTTGATGGGAATATATTTACTGAGGTGTTTTAGCTAAAAAAACCATGCACATAAACTAATAAATCATTATGCACATGGCTTAATTTTAATTAAAGAGCATTTTCTACAGTATCTTGTAGAGCTTTTGCGCGATCTTCAATTTGGTTTTCTGCATTGGCAATTGATGAATGGTTTAATGTCAACACGCCATTGCTGTATGAAGAGTATTTATTGGCATTGCTGATATCACCAATATTTTGAATAACAACTTTTTTCAAATCGTCTTGAATTGCTTCTTGAGAAAAGTTATCAGCACACATTTTGCTGAACGCAATAATCATTGGCTCGAAGTAAATTTGAGTCCAAGTCTGACTATAAAGATGAGCATAATTATCAACTGACAAACTATCCCAATCAATTTCTATTTCAAATTCAAATTTTGCAGCATCAAAAACTTTTTTCTTTAGATCTTCTAGGTTGTTTTCTTGGAAATCTCTTGCTGCTTTTTTCTCTTTAAGTCCCATTATCATTCCTTATTTTGAGTTGAAAAGTACATATAAAAATTTGAATAAATCAGAATACGTTGTTTATTCCGTTTTCAATTTTTGTTTGAAGTTCAGCCGGAAGCTCACCTTCAAAATTGAATCTCACCAAAATTGTAGAATTCGTTTTTTTAAAGCGAACGCCATCTCTTGGCTCATTTTTAATATAAAAATCGGTTATTTGACTAATATATTCTTTACTGAAGTCATCATTAGCAACAGCCATAAGAGTATCACCAAGCACTTCTAGAATAGCTTTAATTTTGTCAGTGTTTTCAGCTGACACTTCATCAATAGTGAAATTAAAGTCAAGCCCATGAGTGTTATTAAGCGCAGACTTAATTAAAGTTACAGACGTTTCAATATCATCTGCTTTAAATGGAGATACTAGTTTAATCGGTTCTTGGCCTAATAAAAAGCGCTCATGCTTTGCGAAATCATAAATAGAAATATTTACAATACTATCTGTATCAATAAAAGAAATTTCACGCTCTTTATCAGTTAGCAATACCATTTTAATTTCAGGGTCATATTTTATAAAGAAACCAGAATAGCGATTATTGTACCTGTCAGCGACTATAATGTGAAATTCTGTGTCATAGTCAGTTTTACTTTGTTGAAAGCGTTCTAATAACTGCTTAGGAGATGCTAAAACGATATTGTTGATATAGTTATCCATGACTACTCATATTCCTTCTTAAATGTAATCATTATTTCAATAATGCAGTGAGCGGTTAAGAAAAGTCAAAATATAATTTGAAATTTCTTAATTGGATTATACATTTATATGATTAATAAAACATGAATAAATATTCACGAGGCAAGTCCTTCTGCTAACGCATAACTCACCTATTGAGTCATGCGGGGATCACACTTTGTAAATAAACACTATTTATGACCTAATACATAAATTTCATTATCTTAAACTTACTATGTCACTCTTCTCACATTTAGAGCTCGTCAAAGACAATCGTTCACATATAAATCAGCATAATAATTTATTTGATGTGCTTTTTCTGATTATTACTGCCGTCAAATCGGGGGGGGAAACTGGTAAAACATTGATGTATATGGTGATAGTAAGCTTGATCAGTTAAGGGGATTTCGCTCTTTCGAAAATGATATACCCACTCGACATAGTATTGCTCGGATTTTTAGAGCTGTTGATACTGACTTATTACTACTGCCGATGTACAGCTGGGTCAATCAAAACCGCGTTAAATCAGCCCATCCTATCATTGCCTTCGATGGCAAAACTATTCACGGAGCAAGTAAACACATTGCTGATAAATCACACCTTGTCTCAGCAGTTAATTGTGAGGCAGGTCTCACGTTATTCCACCAAACAGTTGGCAGTAAGACAAATGAAATACCGACAGTTCGGGATTTATTGTAAATACTCGACATCAATAACACCGTCATTACATACCAACTGGCAACTCTAAACTGTGTTCGGTAGGTTGTGGTGTTATAGTCATTACTTTAACGCCATTAGGTGATTCAAAACGATGCCAAACCCCCTTTGGAATTACCAACATTTGACCTGAAAATAATGTATTGCGCTGCTCGATTTCCCCGTCTAAAAGAATCAAGGTCGTTTCACCACCGAGAACCTGAACGAACTCGTCACCTATTGGGTGCCTTTCCCACTCACTCGACCCTGAATAATTTGCTATGTATACTCCACCATCTCTGTATTCAGATAAAAGAGCAAATGCATTTTTTGCTTCTTCTTCAGATGTTTCTGGCGTTCTATTTTTTAGTAATTTGATTCTGGAAAACTCATCACTGATTGTAATTGATACTGACTTAGGCACTTGCTCAATCCTTGTAGATACAAAAGGAGCCTATAGAATTGCTCGTTTTTATTTATTATTAATATATCAACCATAGTCTAATTACTATTTTTATTCAATTACTTAGTCTTTTTCAACTTCAATAATTACTCGTGTGATTTGCTGTCGCGTAAACCTAAAAAGTCCAAATAACCAAAGCTTTATTAAAAGAATATGGTTAGCCGTATTAAACCATTTTGAAAAATAATCACAAGGTGAAAAAAGGTTGAATGCAACAGATATTCATGGCTCGCTTTAACATTATGATTATTTGGTTACCATTGCAGGTTGATAAGTTTGCAGCCTAAAAGTGCCTCTATAACCACATGAAATATAAATACTAAAAATCAGATAGTTGAAGCTTTAAATAATTCTATGCTTATCATTTTATATTCCGCAATTTAACGTGCCTTACGTAAGTTACAAATAAAAACAATAGAATAATTACTCTATACGTATTGAAAATCAAAAATTTCAAGGTACACTTGCGCGCTGAAATTTGAACTTACAGGTGTACGCTCAAATTATTAAAGTAATTATTTCAGTGCTTACCCTTAAATAAAGAAAACACAGGCCAATAAGCACTCGGTTTAGAAAGAGATGTAATGACGATGTTTACGCAGGCATTAGACCAATTTTCAAAATGGTTTTTACACCATCAAAGTTTTGCAGGTTATATAGAACCAATTATGCAGGTATTTAAACCTGCATGGCGTGCAGGCCAATTTAGAGCACAAGTGATCCATACAGAATCACACAGGGGTGAATATTTAAGTATTCAACTTAAGCCAAGTAAACAATGGCCTGTTCACATTGCTGGACAGCATATTAGCTTAACAGTTGAAATAAATGGGCGGTTATTAACGCGTGTTTTTACTATTGTTTCAAGCGCTCAACAATTTAAAAACACTGGGCTTGTGCGCTTACTAATTAAAACAAATGCACTCGGGCGCTTTACTGGTTTACTTAAAGAAACACTGCAAGCTGGTTCGTGGTGTAGTATCACCGCGCCAAGTGGTGAATTTATATTTAAAAACACTGGCGCACCAGTCACTTTTATCGCGGGAGGTTCTGGTATCACGCCAATACTCGCTATGCTTGACGAACATCTTGGCCAAATATCCACCAATGTCATATTAGTGTATTACGCAAAAACGTCTGAACATCAATGTGTTGATGAACTTAGCGAATTGGCTCTGCGATTTAAGCACTTTTCATTTTTATTATTAACCCGCGAACAATCAAATCAGATTACCAGCCATATTAACCTCGCAGAAAAACCTGATGTTTATTGTTGTGGTCCTTTAACCTTTATGCAAACGGTCAGTGATTTTGCTAAAAAACACGCATTAAATTATAACCAAGAAGCGTTCGGTTTAGCCCTGCCAAGCACCCATAACGCAGGCCAACTTAATGTTAAAATTAATAACCATGCACATGTTGTAACAAATACTGATGTGCTACTAACACAGTTTGAAGCAAAACAGCTGCCAGTAAAACGCGGCTGTGGCATTGGAATTTGTCATCAGTGTCAATGTATTAAAAAGTCTGGCGTGGTACGTAATTTAAAAACTGGTGAACTATCAGATAACGGCGAACAGCTCATTCAACTGTGTGTCAGCCAACCTGTTAGTGATTTGGAGTTACAATTATGAAAACTATTAACTATGAGCAACTAGCAAGCGAATTAGATGCTATAAAAATGCAGACGCTTGATAAAGTGGGTCAAAAAGATGCCGACTATATTCGCTCTATTGTACGTAAACAGCGCCTATGTGAATGGAGCGGACGTATTCTATTAATGCTTGGGTTTATTCAACCATTGCTATGGGTTGCGGGAGTATTGCTACTCGCATTAGCTAAAATCCTTGATAATATGGAAATTGGTCACAATGTCATGCATGGCCAATACGACTGGATGAACGACAAACAACTTAACTCCCAACACTATGAATGGGACATAGCATGTGATGGCCAAAGCTGGCACCGCGTGCATAACTTTGAGCATCATACCTACACCAATATTATTGGTAAAGACCGTGACTTTGGGTATGGTTTGCTACGCTTGAGTAATGACTTTAAATGGCGTTTGAAAAATATATGGCAGTTTATTACCTATATAAACTTAACTGTATTGTTTCAATGGGGTGTGTCATACCATGAGCTGGCAGCTGAGCGTGTATTTATGGGTAAAAAGAAAGAAAGCCGCGAAACTGACGTGTCTCACGCGATGTTAAAACGACGCTTTTTTAGTAAAGGTGCGCGCCAGTTAACTAAAGATTACGCGTTATTCCCGCTATTAGCTGGTCCATTATTTTTGTGGGTTTTAGCTGGTAATTTTCTTGCTAATTTAATTCGTAATTTGTGGACATCAACCATCATCTTTTGTGGTCACTTTACCGAAGAAACTAAAACCTTTAACGAGCAAGACTGCGTAAATGAAACTCAAGGTCAGTGGTATTATCGCCAAGTTTTAGGTTCATCAAATATTAACGGCGCTAATTGGTTTCATATATTAACGGGGCATTTGAGCTGTCAAATAGAGCACCATTTATTTCCTGACATGCCATCATCGCGCTATCAAGAAGTTGCTCCTAAGGTGCAAGCCGTACTAAAAAAACATGGTATTGCTTACAACACAGGTGGATTTTTTAAGCAATATACGTCGGTATTAAAACGCATTTTACGTTACTCTTTTAAATGATTTTTAATCACCCTAGATAACTAACCTGAGCTTAGGAGAATAAAAATAATATTAATACTTTTAATAAGTATCTGAGTAAATCTCTTAACCAAAGTTCAAGTTAACTAACTTTTTCGCTCGCCTTTAACCTTGCACCTATAAATTGAACTTACAAAAAAGCCACTGTTCATTACAAACAGCGGCTTCTCTTCTTAAAGCTTACAGCTCTAAAGCTTATTTAATTACTTCAAGGCCGTTCATATATGAACGAAGTACTTCAGGCACGACTACTGAACCATCCGCTTGTTGGTAGTTTTCTAAGATAGCCACTAAAGTACGTCCTACTGCTAGGCCTGAGCCATTGAGTGTATGCAGTAACTCTGGCTTCTTCTCACCCGCGCGACGAAAACGTGCTTGCATACGGCGCGCTTGGAAATCAACCATGTTTGAACATGATGAGATTTCACGGTAGGTATCTTGCGCTGGTAACCATACTTCTAAATCGTAGGTTTTTGCTGAGCCAAAGCCCATGTCACCCATACATAAAATTACTTTACGGTATGGTAGCTCTAGCGCTTGTAATATTTGCTCTGCGTGACCTGTTAGCTCTTCCAATGCTTGCATTGAATCTTCTGGTTTTACCAGCTGTACTAGCTCAACTTTATCGAACTGGTGCTGACGAATAAGGCCACGAGTATCACGGCCATAACTGCCAGCTTCACTTCTAAAACACGGAGTGTGGGCAGTTAAACGAATTGGTAAATCTTTTTCGTCGTAAATTTCGTCACGCGCGCTGTTTGTCAGTGGTACTTCTGCAGTAGGAATTAAGCTAAAACCTTCTTGCTCTTCACCGTCATCATTTACAAGACCTTTAGTATGGAATAAGTCTTCTGCAAACTTAGGTAATTGGCCTGTACCGTATAAACTGTCGCGGTTTACTAAATACGGTACGTACATTTCTGTATAACCGTTTTTATCTGTATGCGTGTCTAGCATAAATTGCACTAGTGCACGGTGCATGCGGGCCATTGCGCCGCGCATTACAGTAAAGCGTGAACCGGTAATTTTAACGCCCATTTCAAAATCAAGGCCGTTTAGATCTTGTCCTAAGTCTACATGATCTTTTACTGCAAAATCATACTTTTTAGGCTCGCCCCAGGTTGAAATCTCAACGTTGTCAGATTCGTCAGCGCCCGCTGGTACTGATTCATCAGGTAAATTGGGGATAGCTAAAGAAATTTGCTTGAGCTCTTCTAAAATAGCGTCTTGCTCAGCTTTAACACTATCAAGTTGCGCGCCTAAGTTGCTTACTGCATCTAACAATGGTTGTGCATCTTCGCCTTTAGCTTTAGCTTGGCCAATCGCTTTGGAGCTACTGTTACGCTCACTTTGTAATTCTTGTGTTTTTACTTGTAATGTTTTGCGTTTTTCTTCAAGTGCGCTGACAGTCGCAGTATCTAGCTCGTAACCACGTGCTGCTAGACGCGCAGCTGTTTGCTCGAGATCTTGACGTAATAATTTAGAATCTAACATGTTAGTTTTTAACCTTTTTGCATTACCAGCTGAAGGCCCAGCCAAGCCATAAAAATACACACCACCACATTTAAGGTGATATTAAGGGCCATTTTAAAAAAGTGACCTTGTTGCAATAACAACAACGAATCCATTGAAAATGTCGAGAAGGTGGTCAAAGCACCTAGAAAGCCAATCCCTATAAGGGTTTTAGCGGGGCTAACGGTGATAATTTCGCGCTCTATCAAACCGTATAATACGCCCATCAACAATGAACCAAGAATATTAACCGTCAACGTGCCAAAAGGGAATCCCCTACCAAGTAGTTTTAGCATGGTTTCACTAATAAAAAACCGTAAACAGGCACCTGAGGCTCCTCCTGCGGCAATCATGAGATATATCTTAAGGCTTGTCATAGCGTTTTATGTCACTGTGATGATCGCGCTCTTTCAAATAGTCGAGCTTTTGCTTTATTTTTTGTTCTAAGCCACGATCCGTTGGAAAGTAATATTGCTTATCGGCTATCTGCTCTGGAAAGTACTTTTCTCCTGCAGCATAGGCGCCTTCTTCATTGTGCGCATAGCGATACTCAGCACCATAGCCTAAGTCTTTCATTAAGTTAGTTGGTGCATTACGTAAATGCTCTGGCACCGGATAGCTAGGCTCGTTCTGCGCATCCGCCTTGGCTTGATTAAACGCCGCGTACACCGCATTACTCTTCGGTGCGCTAGCTAGGTAAATCGTAGCTTGTGCAATTGCACGCTCGCCTTCACTTGGTCCAACTCGCTGAAATATATCCCATGCATTGAGGGCCACTTCCATGGCACGCGGATCAGCATTACCAATATCTTCAGTGGCGATGGCGAGTAACCGCCTTGCAACATACAGCGGATCGCCGCCACCGGCTAAAATACGACAATACCAATACAAAGCACCATCTGGGGAGCTACCTCGAACTGACTTATGAAAGGCTGAGATCAAATCGTAAAATTCATCACCCCCTTTGTCATACTTGGCTAAATGCGTTGGCAATACTTGACTGAGTACGTGCTCATCAACTAAGTATTGACCGTTTTGCTCTACGGTTAAATCAATCGCCTGCTCAAGTAAATTAAGCACTTTACGAGCATCGCCATCACTGGCTTGGCACAACGCTTGTTTAGCATTTTGTGCAAGTACCACCGTTTTATTTTTCAGTTCATCATCGCTTGCAAGCGCTCGCTCAATAACAAGATGTAAATCAGTGTCTTGCAGCGATTTTAGGACATATACTCGTGCTCGCGATAAAATCGCATTGTTTAGTGCAAACGAGGGATTCTCGGTGGTGGCACCAACAAAAATAAAGGTACCATCCTCTATATGTGGTAAAAACGCATCTTGCTGAGATTTATTAAAACGATGTACTTCGTCAACAAACAGTAAGGTACGTTGGCCAAGACCTTCAAGGTTAGTACGCGCTTCACTCACCGCATCACGAATGTCTTTAATGCCTGCCGTTACCGCCGACATTTGAATCAGCGCCGCATCGGCATGGTTGGCAATAATTTGCGCTAAGGTCGTTTTACCAACGCCCGGCGGCCCCCACAAAATAAGACTGTGGCAACGCCCTGCTAAAATAGCTTGATAGAGAGGCTTATCTCGGCTTAATAGATGTTGCTGGCCAATATACTGATCTAAACTGGTTGGTCGCATGCGCGCCGCAAGTGGGCGCACATCGGGGCCAAAATTAAAGCCTAAATTACTCACCTTGACTTTGATCGTCTATTTCAACGCCTTCTGGAATACTAAACTCAAAGGTTGAAGTAGCAAGGCTTTGATTTACTTTAGTGTCGCTAAAAGTAAACGTAGATGATTGCCCGGAGCTGTCTTTAACCAGTAATGATGCTAAGCCAACTTTATCTGCTGCAAACACAATATCCAGCTGTTCAACTTGGCTTTCAACGCCTTTATTAGGTGTAACACTGAACCCAGTATCCGTGGCGTGTACTTGGTACTTTTGCCATTGCGCCGGATCTTTGGAGGTAAGTAATACAAACGGTGTTGAATCAATCAAACTGTGAGTATTCATAATCGTTACTTGCTCAGCAAAGCTGTCGAAGTAATAGGTTTTATCGCCATTTGATACAAATAACGTGTCATCAGGGCTCGCTTGTTGCCAACGGATCATCATTGGCTGTTGCAAGGCGATAGTACCTTCACCTTGCATAATTGATTGGCCTTGGTCGTCATTAACTTGCTGCGCAAATTGCGCTTGAAAACTCTTTAAACCGGCCAGTTTATGTTGTAATGCTTGGCTGTCATCCGTTGCACTGTCACTTGCAAATACTGATGCTGATAAAAAACAGCTAATTGCTAAGGCTAAATATTTAATTTGTTTCATTTAATTTGCTCCACCATTGGGCACTAATACATCACGGGCACCGTTATGACCTGGTGCGCTTACAATACCCGATGTTTCCATTTGTTCAACTAAACGTGCGGCACGGTTGTAACCAACACGTAATTTTCGCTGCACACTTGAAACTGACACTTTGCCTGTTTCAACAACAAATGACACGGCTTCATCATAAAGCGGATCTGATTCTTCATCCGCGTTTTCACTGGCTTCGCCTGGCAATAAAATATCCTCAGTGGCGTCACCATTTAAAATTTCGTCTATATAATTTGGTTTTGCACGTGCTTTCCAGTCATTCACCACCGCATGTACTTCATGGTCATCAACAAACGCGCCATGTACACGTATCGGTACGCTGGTGCCCGGCGGTAAATAGAGCATATCACCCATACCTAGCAGGTTTTCTGCGCCTTGTTGATCTAAGATGGTACGCGAGTCAATTTTACTTGATACCTGAAACGCCATTCGCGTTGGGATATTCGCTTTAATTAAACCAGTAATTACATCAACCGATGGGCGCTGTGTTGCTAGTATTAAATGAATACCTGCCGCTCGGGCTTTTTGCGCAATACGGGCAATTAGCTCTTCAACTTTTTTACCAACAATCATCATCATGTCAGCAAATTCGTCAATCACCACCACGATACTCGGTAACTTACCTAACTCGTCTGGTCCTTCTTTCATACCATCAGTATCTTTAAATAATGGATCGAGAATCGGGTAACCCGCCTCTTTCGCATCCAATACCTTTTGGTTGTAACCTTTTAAGTTACGAACACCTAACGCCGACATTAACTTATAACGACGTTCCATCTCACCTACACACCAACGCAGCGCATTGGCAGCTTCTTTCATATCGGTGACCACTTCACACAGTAAATGTGGGATACCTTCGTAAACAGAAAGTTCCAACATTTTCGGGTCAATCATGATCATACGCACATCATCAGGGCCTGATTTGTACAGTAAGCTTAATATCATTACATTAACGCCCACTGACTTACCAGAACCTGTGGTACCTGCCACCAGTAAATGCGGCATTTTACCCAAATCAGCACAGATTGGCTCACCGGCAATATCTTTACCTAAGACCATAGTCAGTGGCGATGGATTTTGCTCAAATTTTGGTGCGTCGATTACTTCTGATAACCGCACTATTTCACGGTGTTTATTCGGTAATTCAATCCCTACATAGGTTTTACCCGGAATAACTTCAACCACTCGGACACTAACCGCTGATAGCGAGCGGGCTAAATCTTTAGCAAGACCAGTAATTTTAGAAACTTTAATACCCGGCGCTAAATCAAGCTCAAAACGGGTTACAACAGGTCCAGGGTATACGGCAACAACCGTAGCTTGAACGTTAAAATCAAGGAGTTTAGTTTCAACTAACCTCGATACAGCTTCAAGCTCTTCTGGTGAAATTGGGTTTTTGGCTTTATCAGGTCTATCTAACAAATCAAGCGTAGGCAATGGCGTACTTGGCGGCTTTTCTTCGAGTAGCTGCTCAAACTTTTCTTTTGCGGTAGGTGGAGGCTGATAGGTACTCTTTGGTTTTGGCATTGGTCTTGCTGGCGAAACCACAGTAGTAACTGGTTTTTCAGGCTCAGTAACATGGCTTTGATCAAGCGCATTTAAGGCAGCCGCAGTGTCCATTGGTTCATCATCAATGGCGCTAAAATTAATTTCTTGATCCAGAATGTCATCCAAATCATCAAATGCAGGATGAGAGTCTTGATTTGACACCGCACTATCAATATCCACTTTTGGTTCTGAAAAGCGAATGGCGGGTGTCTCTTTACGTGTCTGTTGCTCATTAACAGGGTCTTGTTCAATTGCAACTTCAGTATTTGCAGTGCGTTCGCGTTGTAACCATGCTTTTAAGTGATGGGCAATAAAACGATAACCTCGCATGATCAAATCGCCAATAAAATCGACACATTGCACCCACGACACGCCTGTTAATAATGTTAATCCAGCAAAAAAGAAACATAATAATAAAATCGAGGTACCGGTAAAGTTAAATGCAGGCATCATCGCTGAAGCTATCACATCACCGACTACCCCACCGGATGAAAAATTATAAATATCATCAAAATTAATACTACTGATAGCCGTTGCTGAAGTGATAAATAATGCAAAACCAATCACTCTAAGCGATAACGTTGTATAGTCGAGTTGAAATATTCTATGAGGTTGCTTAAATAATAAGTAGCCAAATATTTGTAGTGCAGCTGGCACAAAATAAGCTAACCAGCCAAATGTCAGCAATAAAATATCGGCGATCCACGCACCTGCAGCTCCAGTTATGTTTCTTACATTGTCATAACCTGTTTGCGACCAACTCGGATCAGCAGGATCAAAGCTTACCAGCGCACACAATATAAATATTGCGGCAAAGGTGCTAATTATTAAACCGGTTTCTAATAGTCTTTGTACACCGTTTAGGCGCATAACTCGCTATTCCTCATTTTTCTTTGTACTTCTTTGTACTCATTCTTAGCAATGGAATACCTTAGCAGGAAATACTTTTTGTTGCACTTTATCTTAACCATGATGGCCTGATTATGAACAGGTTTTTATTAATCGCGCATGTATCAATAATACAACTTAAGTAGTTACTAAAAAATGGCGCATAATTCAGCCGATATATGGGCGAATAATCACCCCTTGCTCGCCTTTTACTTCTTCCATAACAACATAGGTACGGCTTTCACTAACGTTCGGTAGCTTGAGCAGAATATCCCCTAATACACCACGATATTCAGACATATCATTTACGCGGGTTTTTAGTAAAAAGTCAAAGTTACCCGAGACTAAATGGCATTCGATAATTTCATCATGCTTTTTAACTGCAGCACTAAATTCATCAAACACATCAGGTGATGTTTTAGTGATTGTCACTTCGACGTACACCGACAAACCTTGCCCAAGTTTAGCAGGGTCAACCACGGCTTTATAACCGACGATGTAACCTTCGCGTTCGAGCTTTTTTACACGCTCTAAACAGGGCGTTGCACTGAGCCCCACACGTCGAGCTAATTCAACATTAGACACTCGGCCATCGTGCTGTAGCTCTATTAAAATCTTACGGTCAATACGGTCTAATAACTCATGCATAATAACGACTAGTTTTTTGTACTGTTTAAACGGTGTTTTCAGATTATATCACTAGAATACCGATTAAAAAAGGTGAGACACACTGCCAGTACATGAATATAATAGTGAAAAATTTTATCCCGTTCTATTAAGGCAATATTATGATTATCGGTGTACCTAAAGAAATAAAAAACCATGAATACCGTGTAGGTATGGTCCCTGCTAGTGTTCGTGAGTTAGTAAACCACGGCCACCAAGTTTTTGTTGAATCTGATGCAGGTATGGGCATTGGCTTCACTAACGAAGATTACACACTGGCAGGTGCAGAAATTCTAGCAACTGCTGCTGAGGTTTTCGCAACAGCAGAGATGATTATAAAAGTAAAAGAGCCACAAGCCGTTGAACGTGCAATGCTACGTGAAGACCAAATTCTTTTCACTTACTTACACCTTGCACCAGATCTTCCACAAACTGAAGACCTAATCAAAAGCAAAGCAATTTGTATCGCATACGAAACAGTAACTGATTCACGCGGTGGTTTGCCACTACTTGCACCTATGAGTGAAGTTGCTGGCCGTATGTCTATTCAAGCTGGTGCACAAGCGCTTGAAAAATCAAACCATGGTCGTGGCATGCTACTTGGCGGCGTACCGGGTGTTGAGCCAGCTAAAGTTGTTGTTATTGGCGGCGGCATGGTTGGTCGTAGCGCAGCACAAATGGCTGTTGGCCTTGGTGCTGAAGTTGTCGTACTTGATCGTAACATTGACGTACTACGCGCACTTGACGCTCAGTTTGGTAATAAAGTTAAAGCGATTTACTCAACAGCTGATGCACTTGAAAAGCATGTACTTGAAGCTGACCTAGTAATTGGTGGCGTACTTATCCCAGGTGCTGCTGCACCTAAACTAGTTACTGCTGAACACATTAAAGCAATGAAGCCTGGCTCTGCAATTGTTGATGTTGCAATTGACCAAGGTGGTTGTATCGCAACGTCTAAAGCAACAACTCACGCTGATCCGACCTTCATCGTTGATGACGTTGTTCACTACTGTGTTGCTAACATGCCAGGTGCTGTACCACGTACATCTACTTTCGCACTTAACAATGCAACATTGCCTTTCATCATTAACCTTGCAAACAAAGGTTATAAGAAAGCATTACTAGATGACGCTAATTTCCTTAAAGGTCTTAACGTGATCAAAGGCCAAGTAACTTACAAAGAAGTTGCTGAAGCCTTCAACATGCCATACGTAGATCCACGTACTGCTGTTGAAAACGCATAACTAGCGTTTAGAATAATAAAAGCCTGTGAACATCAGTTCACAGGCTTTTTTTATATCACCAAAAAAGTTTATTACAGCTTACATTGTGGGTTTTTACCCGCCGCTTTTGCTGCTTTTTGCTCATTTAATGCTTGTGGCAATTTTGCTTGTAGCTCTTTAATGCGGTTAGCAGGTGCTGGGTGAGTAGACATAAATTCAGGTGTATTACCACTGCCTGCTTTACTCATATTCTGCCAAAGTGTTACGGATTCTTTTGGATTAAATCCGGCTTTTGCCATTAAATCTAAACCCACTTGGTCGGCCTCAGATTCATGAGAGCGACTAAATGGTAAAATAACGCCGTACTGCGCACCTAAACCAAGACCTTGCATAATTTCGTTACGATATTGTACATTGCCCATTTCAAGTGCGGCACTGCCCGCTTGCATACCTGTTTGTAGCAAGGAACTTTGTGATACGCGTTCATTAGAGTGCTCAGCAATTACATGCCCTACTTCGTGCCCGATAACGGTTGCTAGCTGATCTTGATTTTCAGCCACTTTCAACAACCCTGTATGCACACCAATGTAGCCACCGGGTAATGCAAACGCGTTAGCTGAATCGTCTTCAAATACCACCACTTCCCACGCCTGAGTTGCATACTGTTGCGGTAATACTGCAATCACATCGTCAGCAATGCACTTTACATACGCATTTACTTGAGGATTATTATTAATTTTTTGATTCTTTTTCATATCAGCAAAGCTTTGCTGACCTATCTGACTCATTTGTTGATCAGAATAAAGCGCAATTTGCGTACGCCCTGTTGGTGATGTTTTACAACCCGCTAATACAGCGGTGGCAAGCACAGCCAAAACTAATTTTTTCATTGTATTCTCTTAACTAACAATTTAATTGTTCTTAGAATAGCAAACCAGCCTGCAATTGAATATATCGACTGCCAGTAAAAACATCTGTTGCGTTATATTTCTGTTAAAGGCGATAGTTAGCATGCAAACTAAGTACCCAAGACTAATTGTCGCTGTTACAATAGCAGCCTCTTTTTGTTTAATGGGTTAGTCATGCAGGACTCGGTTTCTTTAAATAAACGCATTCTATTACCTTTACTCGCCAGTATTGTTGCAATTACGCCACTGGCAATCGATATGTATCTTCCGGCAATGTTAGTCATTGCTAACGACCTTAATACCACAATGCCTAATGTACAAATATCGTTAAGCATTTATTTAGCTGGCTATGCGCTGGGAATGCTATTTTTTGGCCCAATCGCAGATCAAATTGGTCGTCGCGTGTTAACGAAGGTCGGCTTAGCATTGTTTGGCTTAAGCTCTGTCGCATTGGCCTTTTGTAATGACATTCACCTATTTTGGGCTTTGCGGGGAGTACAAGCATTCACAGGTGCTGCAGCAACCGTTGTGGTGCCAGGGATAATTCGTCATATTTATAAACAAGATACTGCTAAAGGAATGTCGTATGTATCGATGATCATGATGGTAGCGCCCTTAGTCGCGCCAACGGTTGGATCAATGATCATGGGCTTATCTCACTGGCAAACAATCTTTTTAGTACTGGCTAGTTACAGCTTTGTTATTTTAGCCTTGGTACAAATATACTTAATCGATATCCCTATTTTCAAAAGCCCGATGAAAGGCTTTGCACTATTTTTCGATAGCTATAAAACCGTATTTAAAAATAAAGATACCCGAGCAGATATAGCCAGCTCAATGTTTGTCTCATTCGGCTTTTTTTGCTTTTTAACCGCAGTGCCCTTTGTATACCTTGACTACTTTAAAGTATCAGAACAATTATTTGGTGTTTTATTTGCTTTCAATGTCATGGCGCTAATGTTTGGTAACTTTTTAAATACCCGCCTAGTACCACGTATTGGTTCACGAAAAATGCTGTATTATGGATTAGCGGTCGGCTTTGTAGCTGGCAGTGCCCTACTCACATTTAGCATATTACACCTATCGCTGTATTTTATTGTTGCAGCTATTGCTCCTCTGATGATGAGTTTAGGGGTTACCGCTAGTAATGCTGATGCATTGATCTTAATGCAGTTTGAAGAGCGTTCTGGCACCGCTACGGCGGTTATTGGTACATTGCGCTTTGGCAGCGGTGCATTAGTCGGTCCAATTTTAGCCTTAATGCATGCACAAAGTGCGGTACCATTTTCAAGCTTAATGTTCAGCGCATTAGTATTAACACTAATAGCCCAGCTTTGGCACCGAGCTAGAAACAAAAAAAATGCCCGTAGTTAACGGGCATTTTTTTACTAAGCGACTTCTTTATTCAGCTGCTTTAGATACCATCACCATTGCAGGGCGTAATAAACGACCATTTAATGTATACCCTTTTTGCATCACTGCTAATACAGTGTTAGGTGTTACATCATTGCTTGGTTGAATCGACATTGCTTGGTGGAATTCAGGATTAAACTGCTCACCTTGTGGGTTAACAATTTCAACACCAAATTTTGCAACCGCATCGTTAAAGCTCTTAACTGTCATATCAATCCCTTCAAGCAATGGCTTTAAGGTTTCGTTTTCTTTGTCTGAGAACTCAATAGCACGTTCTAGATTATCAATAACAGGTAATAATTCGTTAGCGAACTTTTCAAGTGCAAATTTATGCGCTTTTTCTACATCTTGTGCAGCACGGCGACGAATATTATCAACGTCTGCAGCGGCACGTACTACGCTATCTTTTTGGTTTGCGATAGTTTGTTTCGCATCTTCAAGCTCAGCATAAAGCATAGCAATTTCAGCTTCAGCTTCAGGGCTAACTTCTTCGCTTTCGTGCGCGTCAGCAGCTTCTACAGCCGCTTCAACGTCTGCTTGCATTTGCTCTAATTCTTCGTTTAATTCAACTTCTTGCTCTGGTGATTTTGTCTGCTCAGACATAATTTAAGTGCTCCAATACTTTTCAATTGCGGTAATTATGGGGATTGAATCAAAAGATTCAAGAGCCAGATGACTCGATTAATTTAAATTCTTGAATGATTGCTTCAATTTGCGCCGATTTAGGACAAATTACACAAAAACGACTTTGATATTCTTGATTTTGAAAATACGGCACGCTGATCACCATCAGTTCGTCACAATCAGTAAATGGCAATTGTGACGTATTTAAAACCGACACACCATTTTTAAAAGCTAACTTATCTTCTACAAAGTTCAAAAATGAGACACCAATATTTAAGCTTTGTTCACAATCAATTTGCCGATATAAATAATTTTCGCCGACCACGATACTGTTATCTGAGCCTAATTTATGG
The DNA here is from genome assembly GCF_014164295.1 of Pseudoalteromonas sp. SG43-7. Lineage (NCBI taxonomy): Bacteria > Pseudomonadati > Pseudomonadota > Gammaproteobacteria > Alteromonadales > Pseudoalteromonadaceae > Pseudoalteromonas > Pseudoalteromonas sp. SG43-7. Next base: position 12,345 of record NZ_JACJEY010000047.1, on the reverse strand, counting down.
CTCAGCTCACGGGTCCATTGATTTAACGAATCATGACAGTTTCGTGGTGCTGTATTTGCCATTGCTTGCATACGGTACAAGCCTTCCATTAAAGTTTGCTGACTGAATACAGTATTAAGCCAAGTAGCAAATTGATAACGTACGGTGTCAGAGGCTTCATCCGGCTTATGAATACAAATGTTATGGCTTTGCCCTGCTCTATCTAACAGTAAAATAAGCCAATCATTGCTGTCAAAATCTAATACTTCAACTCTAAAAACGTGTTGAGAACTTACTTGCGGCAGACCAACGCAGCAACATACTTGATAACGCTGGCTTATACCATGCGCCATCTCGACTAATTGCGCTTGTGCAGGCTGCCAATATTGCGCAATCTGCGACAGAGGGAAAAATTCACTTAGCCAATAATCAAATCCGGCATTAGTAGGTACCCGTCCAGCAGAAGTATGCGGTGAATACAGCAGGCCTATTTTTTCTAGGCGCGACATCGCATTTCTAACTGTTGCAGAACACACAGCCATACCTTTTTGTTTGGCAATACGGCTTGACGCGACAGGTTGACCTTCACCATTACAGTACAGGCTCATCACGGCGGAAAATATTTGCTGATCTCGAGGGTTTAAATTCATAGTATCTACATCTTGCTGCATACTGGGGATATCGGGGCGTAGTGAGTTTATTTCAAGGTTATTTTCAAACTTGTCACTTTTGAGTTACTCTACTGATATTAATACTATTGATGCGTTTATCATGGAATCACCGTTTAAAACCATAGGTTTAATTGGCAAACCAAATCACAGTGGTGCAGCTGCAACTTTACAGCGCTTATACACTTTTTTAAATGCGTTAGGATTTGACGTGTTATTAGAGCAGAGAACCGGTCATCAATTAACCAATGTCCCCAAGGAAAAGTTAGTCAAACTGGTTGAGCTTGGCGAACGTGCCGATCTCGCTATTGTGGTCGGAGGTGATGGTAATATGCTTGGCGCAGCAAGGGTATTAGCCCGATTTGATGTTGCTGTTATAGGCGTAAACAGAGGCAATTTAGGCTTTCTAACAGATTTAAACCCAGAAGGCTTTGAAGCTAGTTTAGAACAAGTATTAAGTGGTCAATATCTTGAAGAAAAACGCTTTTTATTAGAAGTTGCAGTTTATCGCCATGGCGAATTAAAAAGTGCTAACTCAGCAGTGAATGAAGCCGTTTTACATGCCGATAAAGTCGCTCACATGATTGAATTTGAAGCCTTCATTAATAACGATTTTGTTTTTTCTCAGCGCTCTGATGGTTTAATTGTCTCAACCCCTACGGGCTCAACAGCCTATTCGCTGTCGGGTGGCGGGCCCATTTTGACCCCAGAACTAAATGCAATCTCATTAGTACCGATGTTTCCGCATACATTATCAAGCCGACCATTAGTGGTTGATGCCGATAACGAAGTACGCTTAAAGCTCAGCTTAGAGAATACCGACAGCTTACAAGTCAGCTGCGATAGTCATGTGGTGCTTGCTGTATTGCCTGGCGATGAAGTGATAATTAAAAAAGCAGATAAAAAACTGCGCCTGATCCACCCCAAAGACTACTCTTACTATCATGTACTTCGCACTAAGCTCAACTGGGGTAGTCGTTTATATTAATTTTATTGCGCTCATTCAGACTTTAGAGCAAAATAAGCTGAATTCATTTATTACCTTTTCAAGGGAAATCAAACCGAAATGACGTATGTTGTTTTCTTTGCTTTATTATTATTGATAACGCTGCTTGGCAGCTATTTGGTGATTGAAAATAATCGCCGAAAAGCGCTTGAAGCGCAAAAAAAGCTATTCAATAATCGCGTTAAAGAAGTAACTCAACAGTTAAAAATAAAATTAAATGAGTACTGCGACGCAAAAATAATTCGTCCTAAATACATCCCAAGAATACAAGTTATTGCCAGTAATTTCTTTGTCGTACAACCTCATACTGACGAAAACTTATTGTATCTTGAACGCATAAACGAGTCATTGATCAGCACAATTAGTAGTGAGTTGGCAAAAACTTATGTAACAGGTGAACGAGATGCACTAGCTGAACGCTTAGATTTTTTTGTGGCTGAGTTACCCATAGCCGGCGTTGCTTACAATAAAACGTTTTACCATGAACTTTTACCATCCATGATTAAAGTTTTACGCACTGATGATTTATCTGCGAATCCTGAAGATTATGTCAAACCTGTTGATCCTGAAACTAATTTTGAGAAATCAACCAGTGAGTAAGTAATAAACTAGATAGCGACATTAAAAATTAATTTGCAAAAATCCAAAACACTGTATAAATTAACAGTTAATTGACTGGATGGATGAACAGTATGTTAACTGGGTTAGAGATTAAAAATTTTGCAATTGTAAGCAATTTAAGCACCGAGTGGCAAAGCGGTATGACAGCCATTACGGGTGAAACAGGTGCCGGTAAATCTATTGCTATTGATGCCTTATCTTTATGTTTGGGTGAACGTGCCGAAGCCTCAGCTGTTCGCCCAGGCACTGAGCGCGCTGAAATATGCGCCACCTTCGATTTAACCAACCTCCCCTTGGCTAAGCAGTTTTTAGAACAGCATTTGCTATCGAATGATGAGCAAGAGTGCTTACTTCGTCGTGTGGTGTGTAAAAATGGCCGCAGCAAAAGTTATATTAATGGCACCCCAGTCACTGCAGCCCAACTAAAAGAAATCGGTCAGTACTTGATCTCTATTCATGGTCAACATGCTCACCAATATTTGCTTAAAAGCGAACATCAACTCCAGCTATTAGACGCTTATGCAGGTCATCAACCTCTGGTTGAAGCAGTGCGCCAGCATTATCGTAATTGCCAAAACTTACAAAAAGAATTTACCGCGCTCGAACAAGCCCAGTTGCAACAAGCAGCGCAAAAGCAATTATTAGAGTACCAAGTAGCTGAGCTTGATGAGTTTGCTTTACAACCAGATGAATTTTCGCAAATTGAAGCCGAGCATTATAAGCTCAGCCACAGCCAAACTATTATTGAAGCATGCCAACGAGAGTTACAAAGCTTATACGAAAATGACGAGCAAAATGCCTGTTCACTATTACAACATAGCGCGCAGCAGTTTGCTGAGCTTGCCGGGTTTGATGAAAGCCTAGCTAGTGTGGCTGCTTTACTCGAAGAAGCGGCTGTGCAAGTTGAGGAAGCGAGTCGTGAAATTCGTAATTATGCAGAGCAAGCTGAACTTGATCCGAGCCGACTAATCGACGTTGAAACACGATTAAGTGGTGCGATGGATTTATCACGTAAACACCATATTAAACCAGAGGACTTAGTTGAGTTTCACCAAAGTATCACACAAGAGCTTGAGTCGATTAGTAATAACTCTACCCGTTTAACGCAACTTGAAGGTGAAATTAACCAAGCATTAGCAGCTTATCAGCAAGCTGCGCAAACCCTAAGCGAAAGCCGTCATGAGGCCGCGCAGACATTAAATACATTGATCAGTGCAAGCATGGCGCATTTATCAATGGAAAATGGTGTGTTTGAAATCGCCCTTACACCACAACCTGAAAAAGCACCAAACAGCTTAGGTTTTGATAATGTAGCGTTTTTAGTATCAACCAACCCCGGGCAGCCATTACAACCACTGTCTAAAGTCGCCTCTGGCGGTGAGCTGTCGCGTATAAGTTTAGCGATACAAGTTATTATTGCGCAAAAAGTCACTACGCCAACGCTTATTTTTGATGAAGTGGATGTAGGTATTTCTGGACCAACTGCAGCAGCTGTAGGCAAGCTTTTACGTCAATTAGGCAAATCGACCCAAGTTATCTGCGTAACCCATTTACCGCAAGTTGCCAGCTCGGGGCATCAGCAGTTTTTTGTGGCCAAAGAAATTGCCAATGGCGAAACCTTTACACAAATGTTGCCACTCAGTAAACATGGCCGTATTGATGAAATTGCCCGTTTACTTGGTGGTGATAACATCAGTAAAACAGCCAAAGCTAACGCAAAAGAGTTAATTATGGCGCATGCTTAATTAAGCTAAAACAACACCTACGTTTAGACTATTTTTAAATACAACCATCCATTAAGCCTTACTTATATAAAGCAAGGCTTAATAACTAACAATAGAACACATATAAATCATGACGATAACAACATTGCCAATAAAATTAATTAGCCTACTTTTTTGTTTTACACTTTTAACGGGTTGTAACGATTACTTTATAAATACCACGCAACTGACAAATAGCACATGGCAACCACTTTTAGTCATTGCATTTATTAGCCTATTTTTGATCCCGTTAATTAGCTTAGCGCTGCTTATATTTAGTCAATGGAAGCACCTTCAGTTTAAAATAACTCTGCAACGTTATTTACATGGCTCACTTGTTTTAATGCTCGCCATAGCGTGGTTTATCGAATTAAGCTTAGTGCAACGCGCTGATAACCGTATGGATTTGATGTTAACGCTGTGCGCGCTAGCCACTCAAATGGTATTAGTCGTAGCTGCTTTTGTACTTGTTAATAAACAACAAAAAATGCACCACCGCGCCAAAAACTTTCTGTAAAGCATTGTTTAAAACAACAATTAAAAACATTTATTTTACATAATTGACACATTTAATTTAGCAACATACACTCAATAAAATAAAAAAATCGATGGAATGAATAATGAGCGCTACACAATCTAAAATCACCCAGCTAAAACGTTGTTATGCAACATTACAACTGGGTGTTGCTAAAGCTGATGGCCGCCTTACTCTTACTGATAACCTGCTGCATTTTGAAGCCCTCAATAAACAACTTAACTTAGGTTGTTATGCCATCAAACTTAATAATATTTCCCATGTCGAAAAATGCGCAGCTAAAGCCGGCGGTTTAATCCCTATCACCACCGCTGGAATCAAAATAACCACCAAAGAAAATTATCATCTAGAGTTTATTTTAGCTGAACCCGATGAGTGGCTTAATTGCCTGCAAGCGAGTCATTAAGCATTAAAGGAAAAGTTACTAGGCTGGAGGTTCTAGGCGCTAGGAAAAGCCAAAACAGTTCGGAGTTAAATTTATCACCTTAGACTGTGGTTGAGAGCAACGAAACCCAACGATGAATGATTAAAACTGAATGACGGCTTAGAGCGATAAGCAGTCAGTCAAAAGTTTGATGTCTTAAGAAAAGATTTGACCCTCGTTGGCTTTTTCAAAACGACTGGGCGTGAGCTTTTGTAGTATTGGCAAAACAAGCAAAGGCTCACGACACAAACAACGGCATTTGCACTACTCAGCGCTCTCACTAATGCATCAACTGGGGTTATATCATCTACAGATTCAATAAAACAATTGTCTTTCTCAAACTCACTAATATCGTCGAAATACTCATCAGGCGAAAAACAATATAACTCAAGCGACTTAACTACCGCGTTATTGTTGTTTGATAGTTTCTTCCCTAAAACGATGAGGGGTTCGGCTTTTTTACCCAATCCGAGCTTAAGCAAAAGCGTATTTATCAAATCCATGTGCTTACTATATACCCAATAAAATAGTGGCATGTTTTATCGTGCATTATTAGTTACAGTAAAACAATAGTTACTTTTATGGGCTACCAGCGTTTGTGGTTTAAACTATTGGTTAATTAATTTAACCCACTCAATTGGATTCGACACAATGAATTGATATTTAGCGTCATCTTTTAATACGATTTCAATTGCATCATGTGTATAAGGCAAAATACCCACAACCTTACCAGTGCACTTACTCACTTTTACAATTTCACGCCGTGAAAACGTATAAGGCCCTAACCCAAATTGTGCATTAAACGGTGCAAAATGAATATCGGTGTTGGTTAGCCAAAATCTGCCGTCCGCTTTAATCGCCCCTTGTTGAATCGTGGCGGTTGTCGATTTGATTGTTATTGCATTCATTATAGTATCCCTTTATGTAGCGCTGCTTTTAAGTCATTACCAAGTGACGACATTTAAGCTGACTGTATTATCTTTCTCTTGGTTTGCCTACCGTTAAGTAGTGCGCCCAACCACGTATTTTTAACTAATAATAAATAACTTATTTGACCTATAAGTAATGTAACCACCACGCTAGCTATAAACTTTACTAAAACTGGCAAATTAGTATTAATCAATGGAATCTGAATATAAATCAGCACTGGCACATGTATTAAATAAATCCAATATGATGCATTTGAGATGCTGCGACTGAGCTTACTTTGGTGATTTAAAAAACGATGCCCAAGTAAAAACGTTATGGCGGTTAACAAAATAACACTCAGTCCTTGTGATAAAACATGCAATACATGTAGCTCTCTTGCTGCGGCAAAATAACCTGTTGTTGCGGCGGCAATCACTTCATCTAAGCTTGGCGCGGCTGGTAATAGAGAAAAATAACCAGTCAGTGATATTGCAACACCCAAAATAAGAGGCCATAAGTACTTATAATATGACCAAATGAGCTGCTGTTTTTTATAAAGCCCTACTCCTAACCAATAAAAACTGCCGTAAAAACCATACGACCATAACTGTGGCGTGAGTTTATCAGGAGCAGGAAATGGAATAGATTGCCCCATTAATGAAAACGTTAACACGATGGGAAGTACAACCCACATAAATAAAGGGTGAACGCTAAGCGCATCGAATTTATTGCCTAATAAGTTAGTTGTTTTCAACAACCAGTGAATTAAGCAAAACTGGAATAAGTTCCACAAAAACCATAAGTGCATAGTGCTAACAACAGGCTCTTTAATAACTTTAAACACAGCAAAAATCGGCGGTATTGAATTAGCTATACCGGCCCCAAAACTCAAGGCATGGTAGTAAACGACAAAGCTTAACGGTAAAAATACAATAAAAGGCAGTAGAATATGTTTACTGCGATGACGTAAAAATCGCGAGTTGCTCGATTTAACTATTAATAACGCACTGCAAAACCCTGCAATAATAAAAAATAATGGCATCCGAAATAAGTGCAGCGTATGCGTAATATAATCAAATAGGCCATGTGTACTTGGGTCTGCCGTAAACCAAATATTACTAAAAAACGGACTGTAGGCTAAAGCGGCATGAAATACAATGCCGAGCAATAGCGCGAGGCTGCGTAAATTATCAATGTAATGTAATCGACTGTCTTTATTCATTAATGTGCCCAACTAATTTTTATTAATAAAGCATAAATGAATGAGGCATAATGGCACTAGTCACAAAGCTCATAGCCCGAGCTATGACAGATGTCACTGTTTTTACAATGCGAGTTCTGCAATAATTGCTAAAAAAATATGGCCGCAGTAATGGAATCAACTATACGACATACAACCGATTGGCATTTCTCAACATTGGCATCGTGGCTTGGGGTGACATCGGCGTGTGCCTATTATGCAAACTCAGAATTAGCACTATATTTGCAAATCATAGTAAGTGGTTCCATTTTAGCCATTTTGCTGTATGTGTTAAAACAACCCAATAAATTTGTTCACGGCGTAGCACTTGGCTATTTCCTGCTTATTTTGGCTATGATACAACTGAGTTCAACGTCCTTAGTTTTTATCCACCTAGTGATGTTCACCGCGGTTTTTAGTCCTCATTTTTCGCTTCCTAAAATACTCGCTTGTGTTGTGGCCGCCATGCTGGTTTATGGTTTAACGTATTATTCGCGCTGGGAAAATGGCATTCCTTGGATCACGTTTACAATTTGGTTCTTCTTTTGCTTGATGAATTGGTTTGTTAGCCGGCGTATTGTCGAAAGTTTAAATACACATTACCAATCCCGCCAAAACTACAAAGAGTTAAAAGCCACCCAACACATGATGGGGGCGATGCATGCAGCGCAAGAGCGACAAAATATATCACGCGAGCTGCATGACTCACTCGGCCATAAGCTTACCGCGCTCAGCATTAATTTAGATTTTGCTAAAAGAGCAGCAAATGAAGCCACCGTTGAAACCCTCTCTCTTTGCCACCAACTTAGCCAAGAAGTATTGGCAGAAGTACGCGAAATCGTTTCCACTCAACGCAATGACAAAACGATACTTAAGCAAGCTCTTGAGGCCATTTGCGAACTAACACCTAATTTACACTGTGATCTCCAACTAAGTAAGGGGACAGAGCAGCTCCCTCAAGACTACGCCCTGTGTGTATTGCGGTTTACCCAAGAGATGATCAGCAACACCCTTAAACATACCCAAGCAAACTATTTTACTTTGCATGTGAATGTCTCCCACGTTGGCCAACACCCGCTGTTAATTGCAAAAGCGTATCACAATCAACCAGAGACCCATTTACCTAAAAAAGGGAACGGATTGGCAGGATTAAATGAGCGAATGACACTATTTGGCGGTGAATTTTCACAACATCTTGAGCAAGAAACACTGATCAATACCATGACATTACCACTAAATTTAGAAGAAAAAAGCCATGATAAAGTGCCTACTAGTTGAAGATCAGACCTTAGTTCGTTTAGGCCTCGCTAATTTACTTAACCTCGATAGCGCCATTAATATAGAAGCCCAAGCTGAAGATGGCTTGCAAGCGCTTGCACTATTAGCTGAGCATAGTTTTGACATTGCTTTACTCGATATGAGAATGCCGAATTTAGATGGGCTCGGCGTGCTGCAAAAAATGCGCGAGAAGGGTGATAAAACCCCCGTGCTGATCATTACCACATTTGAAGATTGTGATGTATTAGTCAAAGCCCTTAATCTAGGTGCTCGTGGGTATGTGCTTAAAAACATTGAACTTGAAGAACTCATTAGCGCTATAAAGCAGGTCGTTGCAGGTGAGCGAGTATTGCAAAGTGCGGTGACTGATTTTTTACTCAAAAAGCAACTAAGCCCTCAGCTCTGCTTAACGGACAAAGAACAAACCGTATTGCAGTGTTTGTCTTTAGGTATGCCAAACAAAGTGATTGCCAAAAAATTAGATAACTCTGAGGGGACTATTCGTAATCATGTGTCACAAATTCTTGCCAAATTAGACGTAAAAGACCGCACTCAGGCCGTTATAAAAGCCATTAATCAAAACCTAATTTAACACGCGAACAACACCAAATTACTATTTTTGATTAGGCTTAAGTGGTGCAATCAACATAAATAAGAGTAAACAAAACCAACTAATAAACAAACAGGCGACTATCCATGCGAGCTTTTCTTGGCGTCCCACTTTTTGTGACCTAGCAATGAGTATGATTGGCATCACCCAAATCTTGATTTCAGACATTAAAGATCTTCAATGTCTGCTCATGGCACTTTGCCGAAATTCAGCTTTGAGCGATCTATAGTCATTCAGGAGATTTGCCGCCAGCTAAGTAAAGCTAAGAGGATACTTCCCCTTTTTCTACATGACGAAATAACTCATCCCAAGCATAATATATATAGCTAGCTAGCAATAACTTATGCTTTTTGCTATTAATAGGAGCTCATAAAATAAGGACATTTTTGCGCTAAAATAGGGAAAGTGTCTGCTGATAAAGCTGTTAGCTGTCTAGGAGAGTTCTGTGTTACCAGGAGATGTTTTATTAGTAACAGGTGAAGGAAAATTGTCTTCATCTCTTGTTGCATTGCAAAAAGTTATTTATCCAAAAGCTAGTTCAAGCCATGTTGAATTATGCTTGGGTGATGGCGTTTTTATACATTCTACAGGTGATAAAGGTGTTCACCTTACCCTGCTGATTGATGAAGATGTTGCTTGTAAAAATAGATGGAGAGTTATTAGACATAAATCTATTACAGGAGCAGGTTTGAGTACCGAAAAACTTCAAAAAGCAGCTATGTTTTTTTATGCCCAAGATTACAACAAAGTATTCATGGGGTCGGGAAATGATACGTCATCATTTTGCTCTGAACTTGTCGCTAAAGCCTATGATGGAGCCGGAATAGAAATTTTTGGAGGAAAAGCTCCTAGTAAAGTTACACCTGCACATTTTGATAAAGAAGCTGATAATTTGGAAGATTGGTTAGATGTTACCGAACAGTACAAAACTATTCTCGCTGATATGAAGGAAAATGAATTTCCCTACAGGCTTGCTGCTAATACATTAAGTACAGTAATGACGCGACGAAAAGCACATGAGCCATTCCGACAGAAAATCATTGAGCATTTTGAGAATGGCTCACCAAAAAATCAAGAATTAGCTAAAAAAATGAGAGAGATGCTCGCGGGTAGAGAGTTAAAGTATTGGCACGAGAAAGACAGCTAACAAGAGCATGTTGGCAGACTGGTTTCCGAGCCAGCCGCAAATGCTGGCGTTATAACTCATAGGAGTGATCGTGAGTAAAAATTTGAGACAGTGGAAAAATACACTCAGTTCACGTGAAATTGCTGATGGAATGAACTTTGCTCAACAAAACGCTAACCGACTATTGAGAGACGCTGAAAAACTGTTTGAACTTGAAAGCTACCCGACAGCTTATTCGTTAGCTGTCTTAGCAATTGAAGAGGCTGGTAAAATTTCAATCTTACGTGAGTTAGCAGTCGCAAGAGATGGCAATGACGTCAAAGACGCTTGGAAAGCTTATCGCAGTCATACAAAAAAGAATATGATGTATGTATTTCCTTATTTGGTTGCAAATGGCTGTACAAAACTGCGTGACTTCGGTGGTATTTACTCCGAGAAAAACGATTTTCCAGCGCTACTAGACGATCTAAAGCAAGTCGGATTTTATACAGATTGCTTAGGTCAAAAAAATTGGTCAGTTCCTAGTCAAGTAATCGACAAAGAAGCAGCTGATGATATTCTGAGAATTACTCGTATTTTGTGTAAGCATCAAACATATACACAAAAAGAGATTGAGCTTTGGATTAAACACATTAAACCTGTGTGGAAATCTTCAATGCCAGAAATGCAAATAGCTTTAAAGGCATGGTTCAACGAGATGCTCGATGAAGGTTTAGCGAAAGAATCTGATCTTCCCTTCGAAGAGTTTGTCGGCTAAATGAGTATAACAAAGCGTTTAAGGCAGCGTTCGCAACGCTTGGCACTTTCATGAGTATTGAAGGCCGGTGGGTTCAAATATTGACTTCACACATTAAGAATCTTCAATGTCTTCTCATGGCACGCTGCGGAACTTCGCCTAAGGACGCTCATTGATTAAATTTCAATAAGGAAAAGATAAGATGAATGGAGGGTTTTTTGTTTATATCTACAAAGATAAAAAGCAGAATATACAATATGTAGGCTATGGAAAAAACTCAAAACGCGCCATATCACATCAAGCTAAAACACATAATAAACCATTAGAAGAACTAATTGAAAGTGGTAGTTATAGTGTTCATATTGCAGGTCCTTTTTATGATGAAATAACAGCGCGAACAGTTGAAGCAGCGCTTATTTCTGCTATTGATCCATTTTGTAATAAAAAGCAGGAGAAAAAAGAGTGGCGTTTCAGGCCGATAGGAGTAAAGCCCGAACTAACATTCCGACTTGCTGAGACACCATTACAATTTTCAGATTTGTTAATTAATAATAAAAAGATTTTGTTTGTTAGAATATCAAATATTAATTTCTCGGATAGGGTTGGTTACGATATTAGTACTCCACCTAAAGATTCAGCAATAGTAGCAAGGGTTAAAAAATATTGGCAATTAAATAAGTACATCCCTCAATGGGTTGAAAACCCAAGTGAAAGCCCTTCGCTCCTAATTGGGATTATAGGCCCCCTGGTTCACAAATAATTATCTCTTCTATGGAAATTGATATTAATAAATGGGGTGACGTTGATATCCATAAAGGAGGATTAGTAGAAGTACCTTTAAGAAATGCACGGGAGTTAGATATGCATGAGTTTAGGGGGCGTAAAATTGATAAATCAGTTGGCTTGAAATTTGGTAGAATCAAATCTCAATTTTTTCGAATTTTTCCAGAATAAATATCTCTGCGATAATAAATAAGATGGGTAACTGTCAGATCAAGCCTGACCTTGTACATATTACTTTTTCTATTCTTTCTAAATGACCACTTCTGGCACATTTGACAAAACCGATAATGCAAAGCCTTGATGCAGACTCATAGGCTATTATTTCGTTGGGTTTAGTTGCCCCCTACCTACGCAGCTTAATTTAACACCGCGCAAACTTAAAGCTTATGGCTTAAAACTTACGACTTTTCGCTAACAGCTCTTCTATCTAAGCCATAAAAAAGCAAGCCAATTGAAATCAGCAGTAAGTGAACATTGTCAACATAATCACGGTTTCACTCTTCTTAGCTCAGTTCATAAATACAGGCATCTATTTTACCATTTGCATATTCTCACCAGCTTTGATCACCCAATGGCATTAACTTTGATCGCTTATTCTCATTAAGCTTTGATCACGAAAATTACGCGATAATGATCACTTTTGTGTTCTTAATGATTTTGCCGATCA